>JAGCAV010000498.1 GCA_017652545.1 Lachnospiraceae bacterium | reverse complement strand
CGGAAGAGATCAGGGACCTGGTCCTGAACGGTGAGAAACAGCTGGGCAAGCTGTACAGATCCGGAAAGATGGCCACGGTCCGCAGGGAATGGCGGGGCCTGAAAGATACCGGCGTGGATTTTTATGAGTGGCTGCGGATGTGGGGCATGCTGCTGACGACCTTCAGCAAGGACCTGATCCCGGCAATGGGCGGCGCTGTGCACTACCGCTGGATGATCTCCTATTTCTGCTGTCACAGCTTTATGGACAAGAATACGCTGGGACTTCGGGGCAAGGCGCTGAAAATGCATCATGAACTGATCTACGCGATCTTCCGCTATGTGGCGGAAAATCTGGTGCTTCTGATGAAGGGTGATGAAAAGATCGGAAACAGTCAGGAGCTCTCAAAGAAGATCGTTCTTCTGGATGAAATGACCATGGCCCAGATCATGGCAGGGTTCCCGGATCTGATCGGCATCCCCTATCAGCTGATGCCGGTATTCCTGCTCTCGGAGATCGACCAGCTGGCCTGCGAACCCTATATCGACGCGGTGGAGTCCTACGGACTTCCTTCCGACACCTGTCCGGTACCGACATCGGAATGCGGTGCCTGCGTGATCGATGCGCTGCCGCACCTGGGTGCCTGCTTCATTTCAAGCTCGATGCCCTGTGACGGCTCCGTCATGGCTTCGTCCTACACATCCAGACGTTTTAAGGATCTGCCGACCTTCCACCTGACATTCCCGGTCCGGTATGAGGATGAGTCCATCATGGACGCGGCAGTGGCGGACATCAAGGCATGCATCAGGTTCATCGAGGAACAGACAGGGGCCAAATGGAGCTGGGATGCCTATTTCGCCGCCATGAAGCGGTTTAATGAGGAGACAAAGTATGAACTGCAGAAATGGGAAGTCAATCAGACGCCTCATCCGCAGCTGATCGGACCGTGCTATGAGCTGTTCCGTAAATGGAATTACGAGATGGACGGCGGCATAGATCCCCGTATTCTGAAGACCTTTAAGAAGGTCGACAACCTCATGATGAAGGCTTATGCGAACCGTGAGGAACCCTGGCGCGGGAAGATGCGCCACAGGGCGATCGTCTGGTCGGTACCTGCGCACTATTACGCCAATTTCTCCAACTGGCTTGCCAACTGCTGGGGAATCAACGTGCTGGTGGAGATGGAATCGCTGAACTTTACAAAGCCGCTGGAGACCGAGGACAAGGAGGAAGCCCTGAAAGATATGGCCCGGCTCTACGAGCGTATGGTCATGCGGCGTCACACCAACGGCGGTTATGATCACGTGCTGACGGAACTGTGGCGGCAGGTCGAGGCCTGGAAGCCGGATCTTGTCATCATGTACCAGCATGTGTCCTGCAAGAACATGTCGACTCTGAACGGCCTTTTTGAGGACCAGGCAAGGGAACGCGGCGTGCGGCTGATCTGGATCGAACATGACCTGATGGATCCAAGAACGGTATCCCGCAAGGATATGCGCTCAAAGGTCAATGAGTATATGCGCACCGTGATGCGGGAGGAGCCACTGGATCCGTCCCTTGTGGACTTTGAGGACGACGCTTCATGGTAATTGTAAGAGTTGAGTTTGGAGAGTTGAGAGTGAAGAGACTCTGGGTTGAGTGTTGAGTCTGGAGAGTTGAGAGTGAAGAGACTCTGAGTTGAGAGTTGAGTCTGGAAAGTTGATAGTGAAGATGATCTGAGCGTGGTTGACTCTGACAAAAGCGCTCGGTGGAACAGCTAAGAAGGGAGAAGAGAACAGATGAGATATTTTGGCGGCTGCGATGTGGGATCGACCTATACAAAAGCGGTGATTTTGGATGAGACAGGAAAGATGGTGGCAAACACGACCCTGAAGAGCAAGATCATTGCAAAGGAATCTGCAGAGATGGCTATGAAGGAAGTCGTGAGCCAGGTGCCTGAACTGAAGAGCGAGAAGGATATCACGTACCTGATCGGTACCGGCTACGGAAGAAACAAGGTGCCGTTCGCGGATGAAAATGTGTCGGAGATCTCCTGCCATGCGATGGGGGTTCACATCACGAACCCGTCCGTCAAGGCGATCATCGATATCGGGGGACAGGATGTCAAGGGAATCGCGATCGATACGGACGGCACCGTCAAGAACTTTGCCATGAATGATAAATGCGCGGCTGGTACGGGACGTTTTTACGAAGCTATGGCACGTTCATTTGAGATGAGCCTGTCGGATTTTTCAAAGCTTTCCCTGACTGCCAAAAACGTGATTCCGATCACGGCACAGTGTACGGTGTTCGCGGAGTCGGAAGTGATCACGCTTGTGGGCGAGGGCAAACCGATGGATGAGATCGCCGCAGGTATCCAGATGGCGGTGGCAAAGAGATGCTTTGTCATGGCCAAAAAGGCAGGCGCGACGGACTCCATCACGCTGACCGGAGGCTGCGCGAAAAATGATGGTCTGAAAGCAGCGATCGAGCATGTGCTGAAACTGAAGGTTGTGGAACTGTCTGTGGACCCGCAGCTGATGGGTGCT
>JAGCAV010000497.1 GCA_017652545.1 Lachnospiraceae bacterium | reverse complement strand
CGGGATCTGGTCGATCGTTCCGAAGGTATAATCTGTCCCGTATGTCGCATTGTACCAGGACAGGAACGCACCCGCATGCACTGTAATGGATCTGGATTCCGGCACCGCATCCAGCAGGGCGTCCAGCAGCCATTGATATGCCTCCGGGCTGGTTCCGAATGTGCTCGAGTGCATCTCGCCCCAGGGACCGAAAAAGCCGCCGTCCACGCCCATCAGTACATCCTCGTATTCATCAAGGACCGGCGCGATCTGGGCGATATGCGTAAGGATCATTTCCCGATCCGGCTCCACATCCGTGATCTTCCGGTCGATATATCCGTCGTCGGGATGCTCCGCGTCTACCCATGAAAAACCCGGACCGTCATAATTGAAGCGGACCATGGTCACGCCTTCCCCGGCCCGCACCTGCTCCAGCTTGTCCCGGATGAACGCAAGGGCATCCTCTGTCAGCGGCTGCGAAGTGCCCCGGGACCACTCCGGCAGTTCATGATCCAGCCAGTAGTCCAGATGGGTATCATAGTCGTACGGCGGTACATCGCCCTCGCGGGAGCGTATGGATACATCCTCCGGGGCAAAATAATCCTCATCATAGGGGACGCCCGGCCGGGTAATGGCATTGTCCGAGAAATTGCGCAGGTCAAAATATACGTGGCTTACCCGTGTGATCACCTGCGCGCCGCCGACCGTGACCGGCGCTTCGCCGGTCTCCATTTTTGTTTCTTCTTCTCCCTTGCCCGTCACAGGTACGACCATCCCGTCATTGGCGCGGTAGAAGCCGCGGTCCGGATTGGGGATGTCGACCGGATCCTCCGTGTAGTCCAGATCCTGCAGGACCAGCCCCTCCGGCGCTGCGCCCGCCGCACACGACGAGAACGCAAGTACCGATGAAATCAGAAAAGCATTCATAACTGATATTTTTCTCATAATTCTCTCCCGCGCAGCGCACTCCCGGGGAGCCGCTCAGCCCTTCATTCCCGTCATCGCAATTCCCTTGATGAACTGCTTCTGGAATACGATGAATACGATCGACGCCGGGATCATGATCAGCGCAGATGCCGCCATGGTCGCCGACAGGTCCGTCTGATGCTGCGAAGAGAAAAACGACAGCGCCAGCGGAAGCGTCTGTTTGTTGGTGGATGACAGGTAAAGCAGCGGATTGAGGTAGTCATTCCAGATCTCCAGGAACGTAAAGATCGCCAGCGATCCGATCGCCGGACGGATCTGCGGAAGTACGATATGAATGTAAACCTGGAAATGACCTGCGCCGTCGATCCGTGCGCTCTCCAGAAGGTCCCTGGGGATCTCGTCGCAGTACTGTTTGCACAGATAAACGCCGAACGCGCTGACGATGGCAGGTATGATCAGTGCCAGCAGATTGTCATAAAGACCGATCCGGTCGATCACGATAAACTTGGTGATCATGGTGACCTGGGCCGGAACCATCATCGTGAACAGCAGGATCATAAACAGAAATCTCCTGCCCCGGAACTGGAACCTGGAAAACAGATAGCCGAGGATCGTGCTCGTAAAGAGGATGATCAGCGTATCTGACACCGTGATGATCAGCGAATTGCGCAGCCAGTAGAAAAACGGCGAGTCATAGAGTACCTTGCGGTAACCGTCAAGCGTGGGATTCTTCGGCAGCAGGTGAGAGGCGTCCACCAGCGTCTCTTTTGTGGATTTGAACGAATTGGAAAGCATCCAGACATACGGGATCACAATGATCAGCGAAACCACGATCATGACAAGAAACAGGATCAGCCGTATCCGGAAGCCTTCTCTCTGATAGAATTTTTTCTTTGATTTCACAGCCATTTCAATACTCCCAGTCCACCCTGCTTACCCTCTGCTGCACTGCAGAGACTGCAAGGATCACCACAAACAGCGCCATGGATATGGCTGCCGCATACCCCATTTCCTTATTGACAAAAGCCTGCTTGTAAATATACCCGGTCATGACCAGACCGGACTGCTGCGGTCCCTCCTTCGGCGCAAATATATGGAACTGCGCGAACATCTGAAAATAGGACGTCAGCGTCATCAGAAGAATGAACGTCGTCGTCCTCCCCAGAAGCGGAAGCGTGATCGTTCTGAACAATTGCCATCTTCCCGCTCCGTCCAGTCTTGCCGCCTCGTAAAGGTTGCCCGGGATGCCGTCGATCCCGGCAGAAAAAAGGATGACATTGTATCCGAGATCCGCCCACAGCGTAAAGATGATGACCGAGACCATCAGATAGCGGGCATCCCCCACCCAGGAGATGCCCTCTAATCCGAATGCCCTCAAAAGCGCGTTAAACATGCCGCCCCGCGGTTCGTACAGAGATCTTTGCCACACGACCGCAGAAGCGACCATCGGCGCGATGCACGGCAGGAACACCATCATGCGGTAGAAGCTCCGCGTGCGGTTTGACTCGAACTGGCTGATGGCAACCGCCATCGCCAGCGCGAGCACGATATTGACCGCAACCGCGGAAAATGTGAATACCAGCGTATTGCGCATCGCTCTGAAGAACGACTGGTCATGCAAAAGTCTGGCATAGTTGCTGATCCCGACAAAGCTGTTTTCCTGACGCAGGGGATTGTATTCCATAAAGGAAATCAGACATGTCCCGACGATCGGAAGCACGAGAAATACAAACACCACCGCGAAACACGGGACCAGCACCATGAGTACGAATCTTTGATTCTCCCTTTTCATTTGACCCTTCTTCCCGTTTCCATATTTACAGGATCTCGTTCAGCTTCGCCTCCATGTCTGCGAGGGCAGCGTCAGAAGACTCATAAATGCCTGAGCAGTAGTCCACGAACGTATTGTCGATCGCTTCTTTGAACCGGTCTGTGTTGAAGTTTCCGATGAATGTGGATTTCTCAAGGATATCCACCAGCGGTCTCGCATACGGGAATTTCTCAAGATACTCCTCGCTCGTTGCGACGCTCTTCTTGGACGGGATCTGTCCGCAGGCAACATTGTTCTCCATCAGGACTTCATCGGAGAACAGATAATCCAGGAACCGGTTTGCCGCTTCCTTATGCTCGCTGGCGGCATTGATGGAGAAGCACCATCCGGTCTCCGCCGGGAACGCAATCTCATCGCCGAACCACGGAAGTGCGACATAGTCGAAGTCCGTTCCGTATTCAAGGCCGAAGGTGGTAAGGCCGTCCGCGATGACCCACGGTCCGTGCGGAACAAACAGCGCCTGGTCCACATACAGCTTCTGGAAATTCTCCAGCGCGCCGGCTGTGGTCAGTCCCTCAAGATCCGTGACAGGCTCTTCGCCGATCACCAGATCCGCCAGTGCCTCGAACGCTTTTTTCGCCTCCGGAGAGGTAACGTTGAAGGTGCCGTCTTCGTTGAAATAGCTCACGCCCTGTGACAT
>JAGCAV010000496.1 GCA_017652545.1 Lachnospiraceae bacterium | reverse complement strand
CCCGAATCTGACCGAAGGCCACATGGAGATGGTTCCCTCCGCGCTTGTTCCTCTGGTCCTGGCGTCCCGCACGATCCGGCGAAGGAGCCTGCCATCCGTGGTGGGAATCGGATCATGGTCATCGACTGACAGCTGTGTCAGTGCGCTGATATAGACCTTAAACTTGTTTTCCGACGGAAGCGCATGGCTGAGCGCGTCGTTCAGGCAGTGAATGCCTTCGATCACCATGATGTCTCCCTCGCCAAGCTTCAGCTTTTTCCCTTTGTATTCCCGTTTGCCTGTCTTGAAGTTAAAGGTCGGCATGTCCACTTCCTGCCCGTCCAGCAGACAGAGCATGTCATGGTTGAACTGTTCGATGTCGATCGCCTCCAGACATTCAAAATTGTATGAACCGTCAGGGTTAAGCGGGGTCTTTTCCCTGTCCAGGAAATAATCATCCACAGCTATGGGATGCGGGGTGATCCCGTGAATGGCCAGCTGGACGCTGAGCCGGTGCGAAAAAGTCGTCTTGCCCGAAGAGGACGGACCGGCGATCATCACAAACCGTTTTCTGGGATCAGCCGCGATCTTTTCGGCGATCGCCGAGAGCTGTCTTTCATGATAGGCCTCCTGAATCAGGATCAGCTGTTTGGAACCGCTGTTGACGATCCGGTCATTCAGGTCTCCCACATCCCTGAGCCCGATCCTGGCGCCCCATTTTTTGGAGCTCATCTGGATATCGAATACCTTCTTGCACGCTTCAAAGGCAAAGGAGCGCTGCTCCTTCCCTGTCCTGTAAATGACACGCTGCGGCTGCAGAAGCACAAATCCGCTCTCATGTTTTCTCAGCTGAAAATCCATGATCTGCGCGGTTGTATCGAGCATGTAGCCGTAATAGTAATCCATGAAGCCGTCAAGTTCATAAAGATTTGTTGAGGAACTCATCCGATAGCGGAAAAGCTGCTCCTTATCCTTCATGCCGCGCTCACGAAAAACACGCATGGCTTCTTCCGTGGTGCCTCTCCTCTTTCTGATCGGACAGCCCGCCCCGATGATCTGTCTCATGCGGTCGGAAACCTGCTCGAGGAACCCGTCTGTCACGCACGTTTCTTTCCTGAGCGTACAGTACAGGCTGTTGTTGATCGTAAAATGGACTGTAACCGCGTAATCCGGATCAGCAGGGAAGAGATCGCTGATCGCCTTGCGCAGGATAAGCAGAAGCGTTCTCCTGTGGGAATCCCAGCCTGCCTTGTCATCATACGAGACAAAAGTAACATCCGATCCGTCAACGGGTCTGCTCTCCATCTCGCGCAGCTTGTTGTTCTCGAGGATAAGAAGCGCCTGCGCGGCACCCGAATCGGGATCCTGTTCAGCTGCTTTTGCCGTGACATCCCTGTAGCGGCTTTCCGGCGGAAACTCATATTCCTTTCCATGAATTGTCAGCCTGATCCGTTTCTGATCTTTCCCTTTTACCGCACTCATCCTGGTTCTCCTTTCCCGATTTCTTCCGGTCTGCCGGCCATCGCCCGGCGCGCCTTTTCGATCCGCTCCAGTCCGGCAATGATCTGCCGTTTTCTTTCTTCGCTGCCGCTTCCGCCCTGCCCGAGCGCGCGCAGGATCGTTTCTGCCTGCTTCTGTTCCCGCTCCAGGAAACCGCTCAGAACAGGATGTCTGTCCCTGATCAGAAGCGGGCCGTAGTGATCCCACACATCCTGCATCTCATCATCCGCCTGGCTGTTCCCGGCACATTCCCTGTCATACGCTGCTTTCTTCAACCGGAACATCTGATAATACTTTCCGTCTTCCAGGACCATGTCTTCCGCGTCAATGCGAAATCCGCTGTCTCTTGCAAACGCCCTGACCCTGGCGATCTCTGACTGCGGGGAGCAGATGATCTCGGGCAGCGTCCGCGCGATGTCCATCCCCTGTGTCAGGATCCGGATCATCAGGTCGCCCCCCATCCCAGCGATCACCGCGCTGTCGGCTTCTCCCGGCCGCAGTGCCCCGAACCCGTCAGACAGTCTGACCGTGATCTTTTCACCAAGCCCATACCGGGAGATTCCTTCCCTTGCCCGGGCAAGCGGTCCTTCATTGACATCCATTGCGATGGCACAGGGGATAACACCGTCTCTGATCAGAGCAACCGGCAGCAGCGCATGATCCGTTCCGATATCTGCCAGTCTGCTTCCGGGCGTTACCAGCCTGCCGATCGCCGTCAGTCTTTTTGAGAGTAAATTTATCATATCACATATCATCCGGTCAGTTCAGATCGATCCTGACTGTTTTCAGTTTCTCAAGTTTCCTCTTCCGTTCGATCACCTGCTGTATATCCGACAGGCTCTGTCCGGAT
>JAGCAV010000495.1 GCA_017652545.1 Lachnospiraceae bacterium | reverse complement strand
CGCTTACGAGCAGCTTCAGACTTTTTCTTACGTCTTACGCTCGGCTTCTCATAATGCTCTCTTTTGCGAATCTCCTGCTGAATACCGGCCTTTGCGCAGTTTCTTTTGAAACGACGAAGGGCGCTTTCCAGCGACTCGCCATCTTTTACGATAACATTTGACATTGTCTCTCCTACCCTCCCTCCGGTCGATATCACGGAACACGACAATGTTTCGGCAATCGAGTATTATACGAAAATCCTGCCGGAAAATCGCACTTGTGAAGTATCGCATATTTTTCCCGGTTCGTCAAGACAAAAAACAGGAGAAGGCGCCAAAGCCCTCTCCTGTAACCCGTTCATTTATCAGCGGTTCACCTGCTCGGCAAGAATCCCTGCCGCTTTTTTCAGCGCCTCATGAATGCCTGCCGGATTTTTGCCGCCGGCCTGTGCCATATTCGGTCTTCCGCCGCCGCCTCCTCCGACCAGAGAGGCAATCCCCTTGATCAGGTTTCCGGCATGAGCGCCGGCCTTCTGCGCGCCGTCCGTACAGGCTGCCATCAGGCTGACTTTTCCGTCATTCTCGGACGCAAGAACCACAACACCGTCACCGATCTTTTCACGGAGCTGGTCGCCGAGATCACGAAGGCCATTCATATCCACATCCTTAAGCGCAACAGCCAGCAGTTTCACACCACCGATCTCCTGCACCTGGTCCATGACATTTCCGACTGCGTCACTGGCCATTTTGCTCTTCAGAGATTCGATCTGGGAATGAGCAGCTTTCAGTTCAGCCTGCAGGGCACTGATCCTCTCTCCGACTCCTGAGGGGGTCGTCTTCAGGAGTGCCGCTGCCTGTGCCATTTCCTGTTCGATATTTCTGTAGTAGGCAAGAACAGCGTTTCCTGTCAGCGCCTCAATTCTGCGCACGCCTGCCGCGATTCCGGATTCGCTCAGAATCTTGAAGTTTTTGATCTGAGCCGTATTGGCCACGTGGGTTCCGCCGCAGAGCTCTTTTGAAAACTCGCCCATGGATACGACCCTGACCTTCTCTCCGTATTTTTCTCCGAAGAGGGCCATGGCGCCGGTCTTCTTGGCTTCATCGATACTCATGATGTCAGTTACAACAGGAAGTGCTGCTTCAATTTCCTGATTGACAATGTCTTCCACACGCTGCAGTTCATCCGGTGTCATTGCCTGGAAATGAGCGAAGTCAAAACGGAGCCTTTCCGGTTCGACAAGGGAACCCTTCTGCTCCACATGGCTGCCGAGCACTTCCTTGAGCGCTTTCTGAAGAAGATGCGTCGCGCTGTGGTTCTTCTGCGTGTTTGCTCTCTTCTCCCTGTCAACACTTAAGGTGACCTTATCGCCGATCTTGAACATGCCGGATACCACACGTCCGACATGGCCGACCCGGCCGCCGCGAAGCGGGATCGTATCCTCGACTTCAAACTCGCCGTCGGCACAGCAGATCAGTCCCCTGTCTCCGAGCTGGCCGCCCATGGTCGCATAGAAGGGCGTCCTGGCCGTGATGATCGTTCCTTCTTCCCCGTCGGAAAGTGCCTCGGTCAGGTCCTCCTTCGTGGTCAGAGCGGTGATCTCGGATTCTTCTTCGAGCGTATCGTAACCGTCAAATTCAGTCGTCAGTTCCACCGGAATCTGATCGTAGACCGTGGCGTCTGCTCCGCTGTAGTTGGTAACGGCCCTGGCGTTTCTGGCGGTCACACGCTGTTTTTCCATGGCAGCCGCAAAGCCTTCCTCATCGACTGCATAGCCCTTCTCTTCCAGGATCTCCCTTGTCAGGTCAAGCGGGAATCCGAAAGTATCATAGAGCATGAAGGCATCCTGGCCAGAAAGCGTCTTTTCGTTTCCGGCTTTCAGCTGTTCCTCCATACCGGCAAGAATGCTCAGACCCTGGTCGATCGTCCTGTTGAATTTCTCTTCTTCCTGTGAGAGGACTTTAAAGATGAAGTCCTGTTTTTCCTGCAGTTCCGGATAACCGTCTTTTGATCCTTCGATAACGGTTGCCGAAAGGCCGGAAAGGAAGGAACCTTCTATGCCAAGCAGACGGCCGTGTCTGGCGGCTCTCCTGATGATCCTCCGGAGCACATAGCCTCTTCCCTCGTTGGTGGGCATAATGCCGTCGGAGATCATGAATGTCGCGGAACGGATATGATCAACGATCAGGCGGATGGAAATATCCTTCTTCTCATCTTCCTTGTAGGTGGCCTTCGCGACTTCGCAGACCTTGTCACGGAGCGCCTGGATCGTATCGATATCGAAGATGGAATCCACATCCTGTACGACGACGGCAAGCCGTTCAAGGCCCATGCCGGTATCGATGTTCTTGTTCTTCAGCGTTTCATAATTGCCGTTTCCGTCATTCTCAAACTGGGTAAAGACATTGTTCCACACTTCGATATAACGGTCACAGTCACAGCCTACCGTACAGGTCGGCTTGCCGCAGCCGTACTTTTCGCCGCGGTCATAATAGATTTCAGAACAGGGGCCGCACGGACCTGCGCCATGCTCCCAGAAATTATCTTCCTTGCCGAAACGATAGATTCTGTCTTTCGGAATTCCCACTTCCTTGTTCCAGATATCAAACGCCTCGTCATCATCCAGATAGACAGACGGGTACAGGCGGTCCGGATCCAGTCCGACGACTTCCGTCAGAAATTCCCACGACCATGCGATCGCTTCATGCTTGAAATAATCCCCGAAGGAGAAATTTCCGAGCATCTCGAAGAAAGTACCGTGACGGGCAGTTTTACCGACATTTTCGATATCGCCCGTGCGGATACATTTCTGGCAGGTCGCCACTCTTCTCCTGGGCGGGATCTCTGCACCGGTAAAGTACGGTTTAAGGGGAGCCATGCCCGCATTGATCAGAAGAAGGCTCTTGTCACCGTGCGGTACCAGGGAAAAGCTTTTCATTATGAGATGTCCCTTGCTCTCAAAGAAATCCAGAAACATCTGCCTCAGTTCGTTCACACCGTATTTTTCCAAAACTACACCTCCAAAAACCACACTCTGCTTACATATGTACACGTTTGAATTTCTTTTTGCCTCTGCGGATCAGCACGCCTTCACCTTCCAGCTGTGCTTTTGTCAGGACAGCTTTTACATCCGTGATCTTTTCTTCATCAACGGTAACGCCGCCCTGCTCGATGGCGCGTCTTGCATCGCTTCTGGTCGGGGCCAGTTCAGCCTTGACCAATGCACCGATCAGATCCATGCCGTCATCTGTCAGATCTGCCTCTTCAATGACTGTTTCCGGTACAGTTGCCGGAGCACCGGCTCCGAACAGCGCCCTGGCGCCTTCCTGCGCCTTCTTAGCCTCTTCCTCTCCGTGAACGAGATTGGTCAGCTCATAGGCAAGGATTTCCTTGGCCTGATTCAGCTGGCTTCCCTCCCATTTTTCCATCTCATTGATCTGCTCCAGGGGCAGGAAAGTCAGAAGCTTCATGCATTTAAGCACATCGGCGTCATCCACATTTCTCCAGTACTGATAGAAATCAAAGGGGCTGGTCTTGTTCGGATCAAGCCATACAGCGCCTGAAGCCGTCTTACCCATCTTCTTTCCTTCGGAATTGAGGAGCAGGGTGATGGTCATGGCGTAGGCGTTCTTGCCGAGTTTGCGGCGGATCAGCTCGGTTCCGCCCAGCATGTTGCTCCACTGATCATCGCCGCCGAACTGCATGTTGCAGCCGTATTTCTTGTAGAGCATGTAAAAATCGTAGCTCTGCATGATCATGTAGTTGAACTCAAAGAAGGAGAGACCTTTCTCCATCCTCTGCTTGTAGCATTCAGCCCGCAGCATGTTGTTGACAGAAAAATGAGCGCCGACTTCACGAAGCAGCTCAACATAATTAAGGCTGAGCAGCCAGTCCGCATTGTTGACCATAATGGCTTTCCCATCTGAAAAGTCGATAAAACGGCTCATCTGTTTTTTAAAACATTCGATGTTGTGGTTGATGACTTCCTCTGTCATCATGGGACGCATATCCGTTCTTCCTGAAGGATCTCCCACCATGCCTGTTCCGCCTCCGAGCAGGGCGATCGGTTTGTTGCCGGCCATCTGGAGTCTCTTCATCAGACACAGCGCCATAAAGTGTCCCACATGGAGGCTGTCCGCCGTGGGATCAAATCCGATATAGAAAGTAGCCTCGCCGTTATTGACAAGCTCCCTGATCTCCTTTTCGTCAGTCACCTGGGCGATCAGCCCGCGTGCCTGAAGTTCTTCAAAACACTTCATTATTAAATATCTCCTTTATCGAATTTCCTTTTTCACCTTAATATCTTTATGTCCTGCCTGATCTCCGGAAGCTGTTTTATTCACCGAAATCATCTTCAGGCAGATCGTCAGCCGCTGCTGCCGCAGTAGCCAGTCTGTCACAGCGCTCATTCTGAGGATGCCCGTTATGCCCTCTGACCCAGATGAAAGTGACATCATGAGGCTCTTTCGCTTTCAAAAGGCGCTTCCAGATCGAGACGTTCCTGACAGGTTCGTTTCCCCTCATCCAGTTTCTGCTGATCCAGCCCTCGATCCAGTGCTGATTGAATGCGTTCACAAGGTACTGCGAGTCTGAATAGAGGCAGACTTCACAGGGCTGCCTGAGGGCTTCAAGACCGGTAACGGCTGCCATCAGTTCCATGCGGTTGTTGGTCGTGGAAAGATAGCCTTGGCTCATTTCTTTCACATGTTTTTCTCCCGACGGATCTGTATATTCCAGGATGGTTCCGTAGCCTCCCGGTCCGGGGTTCCCGCTGCAGGCGCCATCCGTGAAAATATCCACATGGGGTCTTTTGCCATTCATGTTTTCAGGATCGATTTCCTTTCGTAACTGTCTTGAAACATACCAGCGCACATTCTATCACGTTGCCCTGACAAGTTCAAGTTCCTTCTGGTATACATAACCCGCAGACAGGCAAAGTTCTCTCTTTCCTATGCACAAATCTCTCGCGAAATGGAAAAACTCATGCTATGATAGCATTATCATCCCGCATTCACGAGGGGAAACCATAAAGGAGGACCCGTTATGCCCAAAGAAGTCAATCCGAGGATCCATGTGAATGAGACAGACTATCCTCACAAGGACCATCATTGCAAGGATCCTGAAAAGAGAATGCTCCTGAAAAAGCTTGCCGTCATGATCACGGACAACATCCCGCGCAAGCTTCTGGGCGGCATGCATGAGAATCACATGGATTTCTGGATCCTTGACAACATGCTTACCAAGGAAGAAGTGAAGTTCATGCTCAGCTTTAAAAAGCGTCGTGTCGGTCTTACGACAAAAGAGCTGGCTGAACGCAATCATATGAGCGAGAAAAGCGCGCAGAAGATCATCGATCACCTGCTCTGGATCGGCATCATCGAGCAGAACCGCGATAACAGTGATCATCATATCCAGTATCTGATTCCGAAATGGGTCGTCGGTTCGGGCGAGTACATGGTGGAGCATCCCACCCTGGCTGACGAGCATCCGGAAGTGGCGACCATGTTCAATCTTGCGCCGCAGGAACCTCTGGAACTTGCAGCCAAGCTCGTCCCTCCGGGAGGTGCCGGAATCGGCATGCATGTGATCCCGGTCGAAAAAGCCATCGACGCTGCGCCTGTCTCGGTCAGTGTTGAGCATCTCTCGCACTGGATCGACAAATATGATACCTTCTGTTCCATGGTCTGCGCCTGCCGCAAAGCACAGCGGATCCGCGGTGAGGGTGTCGGGGATATCGAAGGCCATATGTGCATCGGCGTCGGGGACATAGCCGAGTTCCTGGTCACTTCCGGAAAAGATGCGAAATATATCACAAAAGAAGAAGTAAAGGATATCCTTGCCCGTGCAGAGCGCAAAGGCTATGTCCATCAGATCACCAATCTTGACGGTCCGGACAGGATCGTGGGCATCTGCAACTGTTCTCCGGGAAGCTGCTACGGTCTGCGGACATCACAGCTTTTCAATACGCCCAATATGTCCAGGAGCGCGTACCGTGCCCATGTTGACGCATCCAAATGCGCTGCCTGCGGTAAATGTGTGGAGGTTTGTCCGGCAGGCGCAGCAAGGCTTGGACAGAAGCTTTGCAAAGCTGACGGCAGCAAAACCGTATATCCGATGCATGAGCTGCCCGATGACCTGCCCTGGGGTGAGGACAGGTGGGATCCTGATTACAGGGATCACAACAAGATCAACTGTTATGATACAGGGACTTCTCCGTGCAAAACGGCATGTCCCGCCCACCTTGCTGTTCAGGGGTATGTTCGTATGGCTGCCGAGGGCAGATACACGGATGCGCTTCGTCTGATCCGTCAGGACAATCCCTTCCCGGCTGTATGCGGCGCGATATGCAACCGAAGATGTGAAGACCGCTG
>JAGCAV010000494.1 GCA_017652545.1 Lachnospiraceae bacterium | reverse complement strand
TGAAATGTGCATATTTTGTACATTCCAAGTTCATCTTTATATAGGATAATACAAAATAACGTGTGTTCGTGTTAAAAGGTGTACAGCGGCACATTGACAATCCGGTCTTTTTTGACCTATTTTATAATGAGATGAAAGGAGCCTTTTCCTCTCCGGATGATGTGGTGGAACGGGAGATTTTCAATTCACTGTTTCCGGACACGATTTATCATCATGAGTCCGGCGGTGACCCTGCGTGCATCCCGGATCTGAAATATGAGGATTATCTGGAATTTCACAGGACATACTATCACCCGTCCAACAGCTATATCTATCTGTATGGGAAGATGGATTTTGAAGAGCGGCTGGACTGGCTTGACAGGGCCTATCTTTGTGAATACACGGTGAAGGATGTCAATTCGCAGATCAGCATGCAGGAACCGTTTGAACAGATGGCTCAGGTTCAGAGCTGCTATCCGATCGGCAGCGAGGAGGAGGAAAGGAACAATACCTATCTGACATGGAATGCCGTGATCGGCACCAGCTTGGACACCAGGCTGTCGTCTGCATTTGCCGTTCTTGATTACGCGCTGCTCGGGATGCCGGGTGCGCCTTTAAAACAGGCGCTTCTTGACGCGGGGATCGGTATGGATGTGCTTTCTTCCTACGACAGCGGGACCCTGCAGCCGGTCTTTTCCGTGATCGCGAAGAACGCGAACGATGAGGACCGCGACCGTTTCTTCAGCCTGATCAGGGAGACGCTGGAAAAGATCGTTCGTGAAGGCGTGGATCAGAAGGCCTTAAGAGCGGCGATCAATATCATGGAATTCAGGTTCCGCGAAGCGGATTACGGCAGCTATCCCAAGGGGCTAATGTACGGGATCGATGTATATGACAGCTGGCTCTATGATGATGATGCGCCATTTGATTATCTGCGGCAGCTGGATGACTTCTCTTTCCTGAAAGAGCAGATCGGAACGGGATATTACGAAGAGCTGATCAGGAAATACTTCCTTGAGAACCGCCATGTGAGCCTGCTGGTCGTCTCTCCCGAAAAGGGAATGACGGCAAGAGTGGAGGCTGAAACAGCCGGAAAGCTGGCGGCTTACAAAGCTTCGCTCAGCGACAGGGAGATCCGCCTTCTCATACGGGAGACGAAAGCGCTGCGGGAATACCAGGAAACGCCTTCCACCCCGGAAGAGCTTGAAAAGATCCCGCTGCTGACAAGAGAAGATCTGAAAAAAGAGACCGAGCCTTTCCGGAACGAGGTCACGGGTCTGGAAGGCGCCTGCCTGGTCCACCATGACTATGCGACCAACGGAATCGCCTACATTAAAATTCTGCTGGATGCCTCAAAGGTGGCGCAGCAGGATCTGCCCTGTTTCGGGATCCTCAGGAACATTCTGGGATACGTTGATACGGAACATTATACATATACAGATCTTTTTAATGAGATCAACCTGAATACAGGAGGCATTTCCGCAGGCATCAGCACATTTGTGGATCCGGACCGGAATGATAAGATGAAGCTGGCGCTCGGCATGCAGATCCGGACGCTCTATGACAGGATCGAATACTGCTTTGACATGGTCGGGGAGATCCTGCTGACTTCTAAATTTGACAGTGACAAGAGACTGCTGGAGATCCTCCAGAAAGATGTATCACGCATGCGAACGAGACTGAGCGAGTCCGGCAGCGGCACTGCCATGAGCCGCTCGGCTGCAGGTTTTTCGCCTTCCATCTATGTCAACGACTGTATTTCCGGCGTCAGGTATTTTGATGAGATCCGGGAGATCGCGGAGCATTTTGATGAGAAGAAGGAAGAACTGAAGGCAAGGCTTTGCAGGCTCATGAATACGCTGCTCACCGGAACGTCCCTGGTGGTCAGTTATACAGGTGACAAAAGCCGGCTGGAGGAGATCAGGGAGCGGACCGGGCAGCTGGTCAGCAGGATCCGTGCCTGCAGACAGGAAAATGGAGCGGACAAACCCGCTTTTGCAGCTTGTCCCTGTGCTTCAGGAACAGAGGACGTCGCGGATCAGGCCAGAGAAGCCCTGGCTGATTATCCAGCCATGTTCCTCTCAAATGTGAATGAAGGCATTCTGACGCCGTCAAAAGTTCAGTATGTGGCCAGGACAGGCAATTTCAAAGAGGCAGGTTTTGCCTATACCGGAGCCCTTAAGGTGCTTCGTACCATCATGAACTTTGAATACCTGTGGAGCCAGGTACGTGTTGTCGGCGGGGCTTACGGATGCAGCGGTTCCTTTAACCGGAACGGAGATACGGTCTGGCTGTCCTACCGGGATCCCCAGCTGAAGCGCACCATGGATGTGTTCGAGGGTATTCCGGAGTATCTGGAACAGTTCCAGGTCGGGGAGCGTGACATGACCAAGTACGTGATCGGTACAGTCAGTGACATGGATATACCGCTCACGCCTTCCGCAAAGGGAACGAGATCTTTTACGGCACTGATGAGCGGAGTGAGCTTTGATCAGCTCCAGAAGGAGAGGGATCAGGTCCTTTCCGCCAGCGAAGAGGATATCCGAAGCCTCGCGTCTCTTGCCAGAGCTGTACTGGCTCAGAACCGGTTCTGCGTGCTCGGAAACGAAGACCGGCTTCGGGAAGAGGGCGGAATGTTTGATGAGCTGAGGGAACTGTAATGCAGAGCGGAGCAGCACGCAGAGTGGAGTTTGGAGAGTTGAGAGTGAAGCTGCATGCAGAGTGAAGCTGCACGCAGAGCGGAGAGTGGGGACAGCTTATGCGCAATGATGTACCAGAGACTTCAGGAGAGAAGCAGGATAGCTTCAAATCCGGATTCGCGACACTGATCGGCCGGCCCAATGTGGGCAAGTCAACGCTGATGAACCACCTGATCGGGCAGAAGATTGCGATCACGTCCAGCAAACCCCAGACGACGCGGAACCGGATTCAGACAGTCTATACCGACAGGCGCGGCCAGATCGTATTCCTGGATACGCCGGGCATCCACAAGGCCAAAAACAAACTCGGGGAATACATGGTCAGCGCGGCTGAAAGCACCCTGCGCGAGGTAGATGTGATCCTGTGGCTGGTGGAGCCGACTTCCTATATCGGAAAGGGAGAACAGTATATCGCCCGGCGTCTGGCCGGGATTAAAGCCCCCGTTATTCTGATCATCAACAAGATCGATACGCTGGACAAGGGAACCCGGGCAGCAAAGCTGGAAGAATGCCGCAGGTCTTACAGCGAACTGTATCCCTTTGCGGACATCATTGCCGTGAGTGCCCTGCGCTCAAACGGTGTAGACAAAGTGATCGACGCAATCATGAAGTGCCTTCCGTACGGCCCGGCGTTTTATGACGAGGATACGATTACAGATCAGCCCAGACGCCAGATCGCAGCTGAGATCATCCGGGAGAAGGCACTGCGTTGCCTGGATGAGGAGATCCCGCACGGGATCGCCGTGGCGATCGATACCATGACGGAGAGGGAAGACGGGATGTGGGATATCGCGGCCACCATTATCTGTGAAAAGGATTCCCATAAGGGCATGATCATCGGAAAGGGCGGTTCGATGCTCAAGCGCATCGGCACGCAGGCCCGCCGTGATATGGAACAGCTGATGGAAGGCCCTGTCAACCTGAAACTCTGGGTCAAGATCAAGAAGGACTGGCGTGACTCGGATTACATGATCAAAAACTTCGGATATGACAGGAAGGATATTCAGTAGTTAAACGGGAGTGATGATGTGAGCGAGGAATTCAGAATGTCCGGCATGGTGCTTCAGAGCGTGCCGTACGGAGAATATGACAGGCGGGTGATCCTGCTGACGAAGGAAGCAGGAAAGATCACAGCCTTTGCAAGAGGGGCAAGGAAACCGACAAGCCCGCTCCTTTCAGCCACATCAGCCTTCAACGCAGGGACGTTCTCGCTGTTTCCGGGCAGATCCGCATATACGCTTGCCGGCGCGCAGATCACAAACTATTTCAGGCGTCTTAAGGAAGACCTGGACGGCTCCTGTTACGGATCCTATTTCATGGAGATGGCAGGCTATTACGGAAGGGAGAACCTGGACGCGTCACAGATGCTGACACTTCTGTATGCTTCCCTGACGGCACTGGAAAACCCCGCAGTTCCTGATGCGCTGGTCCGTTGTGTTTTTGAGACGAAACTGATGGTGATCAACGGTGAGTTTCCGCCGGAAGCGATCCGGGATTCCCGCCTGGGGCAGTCGGCTGCATATGCCTTGCAATTTATTGTGGCGTCTCCGGTCAAAAAGCTGTATACTTTTTCTGTGAAAGAAGAAGTGCTGGAGCAGATGAAAGCAGTCATAAGGGATGTCAGGGAGCGGACAATCGATACAAAGATGAAATCGCTTCAGATCCTGGAAATGATGGTACAGGCATAATTGAGAATCAGACTGAAAACCGGATACGGAATGAAAAGTAAAAAACGATGCTGTAACTGATGAAGTGAATTTACGCGGGAGGAAACAAATGGAGAAGAAAGAACTGATCGTTAACGGTAAGACAGCTCTGGGTATCGAGCTTGGCTCCACAAGGATCAAAGCCGTGCTCGTTGACTTTAAGGGTGAGGTGCTTGCAGTCGGTTTCCATGACTGGGAGAATTCCCTGGTCAACAACATCTGGACCTATTCTTTTGAGGATATCCATCAGGGAATCCGCAGCTGCTATTCATCACTGAGAGAAGCAGTTGAGAAGGAGTACGGTGTGACACCGAAGCGCTACGGCGCGATCGGCGTATCAGCCATGATGCACGGCTATATCGCGCTGGATAAGGAAGGCAATGTGCTGGCACCGTTCCAGACCTGGAGGAACACCAATACCCAGCCGGCTGCCGATGCGCTGACAGAGCTGTTCCAGTTCAACGTTCCGCTCCGCTGGACCATTGCCCATCTCTACCAGAGAATGCTGGACGGGGAAGAGCATGTCGCGAAGGCTGATTTTGTGAACACGCTTGCCGGCTATATCCACTGGAAGCTGACCGGCAGGAAGGTCATCGGCGTTGGAGACGCATCCGGTATCTTCCCGATCGATTCGGAGAAGATGGATTACGACCAGACCATGATGGACAAGTTCGAGGAGCTGATCTCCCGGTACAACTATTCATGGAAGACCCGTGACGTTCTTCCGAAGGTTCTTGTTGCCGGTGAAGACGCGGGAACCCTGACCGAAGAAGGCGCGGCTTTCCTTGATGAGACAGGGAACCTGGAGGCAGGCATTCCCCTCTGCCCGCCGGAAGGTGATGCGGGAACCGGCATGGTCGCCACCAATTCCGTGGCTGTCAGGACCGGTAATGTCTCGGCAGGAACCAGTACTTTTGCCATGCTGGTGCTGGAAAAACAGCTTTCAAAACTGTACCGTGAGATCGACATGGTGACAACGCCTTCCGGTTTCCCGGTTGCCATGTCACATGCCAACAACGGTACCAGCGACCTGAATGCCTGGGTTGCCCTGTTTAAGGAATTCTGCGACCTGATGGGCATTGACGCTGATCTGGGTACGCTGTACGGAAAACTGTACAATCATTCCCTGACCGGTGAAAAGGACTGCGGCGGTCTGCTGGCATACGGCTATTATTCAGGCGAAAATATTACCATGCTCAATGAGGGCCGTCTGGCGCTTCTGCGCACCGCCAACAGCAGGTTTACCCTTGCGAACCTGATGAGAGTCAATCTGTTCACATCTCTCGGAGCCGTTAAGATGGGTCTGGATATCCTGCTGAAGGATGAGGGCGTCAAGGTCGACCGGATCATGGGACATGGCGGCTTCTTCAAGACAAAAGGTGTCGGCCAGGCTTACCTGGCTGCCGCGGTGAACGCGCCGGTGACAGTCATGGATACTGCCAGCGAAGGCGGAGCCTGGGGCATTGCTGTTCTGGCGGCGTACCTGGTCGATCAGAAGGAAGGCGAAAAGCTGGAAGATTACCTGGAGAACAGGATCTTCTCAGGCATGGCCGGCTCTACCATTCAGCCCGATCCGGCGGATGTGGAAGGGTTTGAGACCTTTATCGAGCGGTATAAGAAGGGACTGTCGATCGAGAGTGCCGCGATCGATGCAATGGACTGGGAATGATCGCAGGATAAGGAGAGAGGATGAAAGCCTGGGATCTGCACTGCGATACGCTGTACCAGCTGCAAAATGCGAAGAGGGAAGGAAGAGAGATCAGTTTTTCACGCAATTCTCTGCAGATCGATCTTCAGAAGCTGAAGGAGGGAAACTATCTGCTGCAGTGTTTCGCCTGCTATGTGGATCTGGAGAAAGACAGGGAAGACCCGCTGCACGCATGCATGGAGCTGATCGACATCTTCTATCAGCTTCTTGAGGATAATCCGGAGGATCTGATGCAGGTCACATCGGCAGAGGATATCCGGAGGCTGAAAAGCAGCGGGAAGATCGGAGCCATGCTGACCGCTGAGGAAGGGGGCATATGCCTGGGTGACCCGGGTATTCTCCGGATCCTCTACCGGCTGGGCGTACGCATGATGACGCTGACCTGGAATTATGAGAATGAGCTGGCGTTTCCCAACATCGTTCCGGACCATTCGGGAGAGGGCTGGCAGGGGGTTCCTGTCACAGACCACGGCCTGACGCAGACGGGGCATGTTTTTCTGGAGGAGATGGAGCGGCT
>JAGCAV010000051.1 GCA_017652545.1 Lachnospiraceae bacterium | reverse complement strand
TCGAGCGGAACGCCTTCCCCGGGATAAACAAATTCCAGAAGGCTTCGAAGATACCCTGTCTGTTCGGCATTCACCATATCCGTATACTGTTTGAACTTCTCATAATTCCCTTCGCGCGCGGCGCACTGGAGCATGTGAATGGTCTGTGGATTGTATCTGTGATGCTCACCCTGGCTGCGTTCCTTGTGCCGTCCGACCGGCGTCAGTTCCAGATTGACGGGAAGTCCCAGGGGGTCGAACGCGCGGCTGTGCTGCTCATCACAGGCTTTTCCGATGTCCTCCAGCGTGATCCCGCCCACCCGGCTGGCTGTGCCGGCAAAATAGGAGCGGATCACATCGTCCGAAATACCGATCGCTTCAAAGATCTTGCTTCCCTGGTAGGACTGGATCGTGGAAATTCCCATCTTGGAGGCAATCTTGACGATGCCTGCCAGAATAGCCCTGTCATAATCGTCGACAGCGGCGTAATAATCTTTTTCAAGAAGGCCCTCTTCGATCAGCTCCGCGATCGTGGCGTGGGCCAGATAGGGATTCACCGCGGATGCGCCATAGCCAAGGAGCGTCGCGAAGTGATGGACCTCCCTGGGTTCACCCGATTCAAGGATCAGGGACATGGCCGTGCACTTTTTGGTGTCGACCAGATGCTTGTGTACGGCTGCGACAGCCAGCAGGGACGGAATCGCCACATGGTTCTCGTCCACGCCTCTGTCCGAGAGGATCAGGATGTTGGCCCCCTGCCGGTAGACCTTGTCCACCTCCACAAACAGATGGCTCATCACCCGTTCCATGGGCGTTCCCTTATAGAACAGGGTAGATACTCTGGAAACATGGAAGCCTTCCTTCTTCAGGGCTTCGATCTTCAGAAGATCCAGGTCGCTGAGGATCGGGTTCTCAATTTTCAGCACATGGCAGTTTTCGGGCCTTTGCTCCAGCAGGTTGCCGTTCGTGCCCACATATACCGTCCTGGAGGTGACGATCTTCTCCCTGTCAGCATCGATGGGCGGGTTCGTCACCTGGGCGAACAGCTGCTTGAAATAGTAAAACAGCGGCTGATACTGCCCCGACAGGGCCGCGATCGGCGTGTCCACACCCATGGAACCGATCTGCTCCGTTCCGTTCAATGCCATGGTCAGGATTCCGTCGTGATAGTTCTCCCAGGTGTACCCGAAGGCCTTCTGCAGCTTCTTCTGCTCGGTGCCTGCAAGGGACGGGACCTTCCTGTTGGGGATCTTCAGATCCTCCAGGTGCAGCAGATGGCTGTCCAGCCATTCGCCGAAGGGCTTCGCCTTTGCGTAGGTCTCCTTGATCTCATCATCATAGATGATCTTCTTCTGTTTTGTGTCCACCACAAGGATCTTTCCCGGGTGAAGCCTCTCCTTCTTCACGATGTGCCGTTCATCCAGCTTCAGGACGCCGACCTCGGAAGAGAGGATCAGCCTGCCGTCATCCGTCACACAGTACCTGGAAGGTCTTAATCCATTCCGGTCCAGGATGGCGCCTACCAGATCCCCGTCCGAGAACACGATGGAAGCCGGTCCGTCCCAGGGCTCCATCATGGTCGCGTAGTACTGGTAAAAATCCCGTTCCTCCTGGGACAGGGTCTCATTGTGCGCCCAGGGTTCAGGGATCAGGATCGAGGCGGCCAGCGGAAGGGGCATGCCGCTCATGCTCAGGAACTCCAGGGTATTGTCCAGCATGGCGGAGTCCGAACCGCTCTGGGAGATCACGGGAAATACCTTCGTCATGTCCTCTTCCGAGAAAAGATCCGCATGCATCGTTTCCTCCCGGGCCAGCATCTTGTCAGCGTTTCCCTTGATGGTATTGATCTCGCCGTTGTGGACGATAAGCCGGTTGGGATGCGCCCGGTTCCAGCTGGGCAGCGTGTTGGTCGAAAACCGTGAATGCACGATGGCGATCGCGGACTGATAATCCGGATCCGTCAGGTCCGTAAAGAAGGTCCGCAGCTGTCCCACAAGGAACATGCCCTTGTATACGATCGTCCTGCAGGACAGGGAGGGCATATAGGTTCCGACATTGCTCTGCTCGAACTCCCGGCGGATCAGATAAAGCCGCCGGTCAAAGTCGATATCCTCCGCTGCATCCTCAGGTCTTTCGATGAACACCTGGAAGATGTTCGGCATGCATTCCCTTGCCTTCCGGCCCAGTACAGACGGATCCGAATCCACCTTTCTCCATCCCAGGACCTTCAGGCCTGCCTTGCGGGTGATGATCTCAAACATGGATCTGGCCTGTCTCATGGCCAGGTCATCCTGCGGGAAGAAGAACATCCCGACGCCGTACCCGCGTTCACCCGGCAGCGACAGGCCCTGTTCCTTCATCTTCCTCACAAAGAAGGCATGCGGGATCTGCGTGAGGATTCCCACGCCGTCACCGGTTTTTCCCTCCGCATCCTTGCCTGCCCTGTGCTCCAGATTCTCCACGATCAGGAGGGCATCATTCACGAGCGAATGGCTTTTCCGCCCTTCCACGTCAATGATCGCGCCGATGCCGCAGTTATCGTGCTCAAAGGACGGATCATACAGTCCGTCTCTTAAGATTGTTTCTCTGTGTTCTGCCATACCTGCCTCCCCCTCTACTGTCGCTTTATTTTGCTCCTTTTGCGAGCCAGCTCGCATCGGGTCGTCATTCCTGTGCCTGTGCGTGGCTTTATTTCGCCACGCTGAACCTCGAGACCTTCGGTCTCTCGGTCGCGGCTGTCGCCGCATACAGGCACATGTATTCCGCCCCTTTTGCGAGCCAGCTCGCATCGGGTCGTCATTCCTGTGCCTGTGCGTGGCTCGTAGCTTACGCGAAAAAAAAGGCACTCCGGGTACGAATACCCGAAGCGCCTTTGCTTCCGAAATAACAATATAAGCTGCACAGCCAGGCTGTCTGCAACGCTTTAAAGTACTATACTGCAATCAACCGCAAAAATCAAGAGCACTTTTTCATGGCGGCCAGGCTCATTCCGCGGACTGATCCGCCTCGTCATACAGCGCTGCAAGCACTTCCGGGGTCACAGAACCGACCTGATTGTAAATGATCTCTCCCCTGCGGTTCAGCACGACCGTCTGCGGAAGCGTGCCATTGCCGCCCACGATGTTCATCACCGTGTTGTCCGTATCCGTAGCGAAGGGCATGGCAAGACCCTTGTCGGCAATAAACTTCACCGGATCTTCCGTGACCAGTTTTGAGTGGACCGCGATCATGGCGATATCACCCTCATGTTTCAGGTACAGATCGCTGAAGTACGGCAGCTCCTGGATGCAGGGTGCACAATACACAGCCCAGAAGTTGATAAAGGTGATCTTTCCCCGCGTGTCGGCCAGATGAAATTCGGAGCCGTCGTAGCAGGTCAGGGTAAAGTCCTGCAGCTGCTCGCCCGCTTCACGCCCGATGGGCGCGCCGCTTGTATAATCTCTTTCATCAGCCGCAGGCTTCTCTGTCGCGGCCTTCTCTGCTACGGTTTCTTCTGTCATGGTTTCTTCCGCTGCAGCTTCCTCCGTCACAGCTTCCTCCGTCACGGCTTCCTCCGTCTGCGTCTCCTGTTTTTTCCTCACAGCTGGGTCAAGTATATTGAACCAGAGCAGCGCGAAGCACAGTACGGCCAGCGCGACGCCCCATGCAATCCGGCCCGCGCGAGCGCGTCTGCGCGGTTCGTCAGGTCCGTCACCGGCGCAGCCCGCTTCCGGCGCCTTCAGGGTGATCTTTCCGGCCTTGATGGAGATGGCATCCCGGCTGCACGTTTCCATGCACCTTCCGCAATGGATACACTCATGGTCGCCCACATGCCGCACGTC
>JAGCAV010000050.1 GCA_017652545.1 Lachnospiraceae bacterium | reverse complement strand
GGAAAAGCCGCAGAGAATGCATCCCGCCAGGCTGAGCATCGGGTTGTGTGAAACCGACGCAAGAAGATAGCACACAAGGCACAGGACGCCTGATCCGAGCATGTACCGGGTCAGATCGATCTTTTCTCCATACCTGCCGTACAGGGTCCGGCTGATTCCCATCATAATGGCAAACATGCAGGGCCCTACCAGGTCGCCGATCGTCTTGGAAAGTCCGAGTGCGGATTCGGCAAAGGCTGAAGCCCACTGTCCCATGGACAGTTCACATGATCCGGCACAGACCATCAGGATGATGCCCAGCCAGAACATGGGAACCTTCGTCAGGCCATGGATGGTCATCCCCTCTCCCTCCTCGACCAGATGCTCGATCGGGCAGATGGCAAAATTATAGATGTTATATACAGGGACCAGTGCCCAGATACAGGCCATGATCTTCCAGCTGTGGATGCCGAAGACTGCGAAAAAGCATGTCGAGACCACCACAACGCCCACCACGCCCCAGCAGTAGAAGGAGTGCAGCAGGCTCATGACGGATTCCTTGTTCTCAAACGGGCAGGCTTCCGTGATCGGACTGACAAGCACCTCGATCAGGCCGCTTCCCACGGCATAGATCACGGCGCTCACGATGATCCCCGTGAAGGGATCCGGCAGCAGACCCGGCAAAAACGCCAGCCCGATCAGTCCCGCTGCAGACAGGACCTCTGATGCCACAATGCTCTTCCTGTAGCCGATCCTGTCCACGAATTTCGCACAGATCACATCCACGATCAGCTGTGTGAAGAAAAAGACCGTTGAGATCAGCGCGATCTTTCCCAGTGGGATTCCATAGTCCTTATGAAACGTCAGAAACAGCAGCGGGGCAAAATTCGCCGTGATCGCCTGGGTGATAAATCCGAGATAACAGGCACGCAATGTTCGGTTATAATCCTTTTTCATAAAATGAACCCATCCATATATATTTGTTTGTATTTCATAGCCTTCTGATCCTGACATCATTCTACCGAAGTGTGCCCAATGGGGCAAGGTGTTTTCATCCGGCTGGTCTTTCTCAGATCTCTTTCGCACGTGAAGACAGATTGCTTTCACACATGAAGGCAGATTGCTTCTCTGCTGCCCATATAGTATATTTACATATATGCCCGGGAATGCCGGTCAGACCGGTATCTCCCGCCAGCGTGTCCCGACAGAAAGGAGATCCTGCACGATCATGAAAACACATCACTCCCTGAGAACAGCCATCATTTCCCTTACAGCCGCAGTCATCGCAGGGATCTTTTCAGGCTGTGTCTGCCTGGCGGCAGAGCCGGCGGAAACCGAACTGTACGAAGCCGAGCTGTCTGAAACCGGACTGTCCGAAAATGAACTGTCCGAAACCGAACTGTCTGGAATCCCTGAAGAACCGGTGTCGGAGCTTCCTGTCTTTGATGAGCCTGCGGATGATGACGAAGCATCTGATGCGGCAGTTTCTGATCCGGAAGGTTTTGATACGGAGGATCCGGAACTGACAATTTCTGATTCGGAAGAGCTTTTTTCGGAAGATTATTCCATCGTGTTGATCGAAGATGAAAATCCTGATGAAATCATCCCTGAAGACAGTGAACCGCTGGCCATAGGAACAGGCAGGCCGGAATTTGCGATAGCCGCGGATTATTCAATTGGCCAGGCAAAAACGGTGACCGGAGAAACCTGGCTCCGGTTTTCTGTCTCCGAAGGAGCAGACAGAGTCTTTGATTTTGTCACATCGTCTGATCCGAATACAGATCCGGAACTGGCCATCCACAACCCGGATGGCGCGCTCATTGTCCAGGTTATGGAAAACGTCTGTGACTATGACCCGTCAAAAGAGCCTCACGATGCCCAGGCGCGGGTCACGCTTTCCTCCGGTACCTACTACCTGCATGTAAGTATTGATCAGGGGCAGACCTGTACGGTCACATCATCCACATATTCAACATCATGGTCCATCCTCGATACCTTCAGATACGGTACCAATGTCGATGCCTGGATCTATAGACAGGGCCTGTCTCATATCTGTCCCGGCCAGTCCGTCACACTGACGGCAGGCTGGGCTACGGTGCATGATGAGCAGCCGACATTCAAATGGGAACTTGTCCCCGTCAAATTTGTCAAAGACACGGACGGTATCTGGTATTGGGATACTGACGATACAAAGCCCCGCGTCACGCTTCCGTCAGCAACGACACAGGTCACGGTCACGGCTCCCTCCGAAGAAAACAGCATGATCCGTGTATGTTTCACTGCAACCTCACCCGACGGAACTGACTATATGGACGACTATGTGGAACTTACGACCTCCCCGCACACAGGGGTCTGGACAAGGACCATGGAACCGACCGTGTTCGCGGAAGGTACGGAAGCATGCATCTGCAAAGGCTGCGGACAGACAGTCAGCACCCGGCCTGTCGCAAAACTCTCTTCCTTCGTCAGCATGAATGTCGCCAGGAACAGCACCATTCCCTTAAAGGTCGGACAATCCACCAAAAAGATCAAAGTGACCGGTCTGCAGTCGGGGGACTATGTTGTCTCCTGGAAATCCTCCAAACCCGGGATCGCTTCCGTCACCAAAAAGGGAAAGATCACCGGGAAGAAAAAAGG
>JAGCAV010000493.1 GCA_017652545.1 Lachnospiraceae bacterium | reverse complement strand
CGGAAGGGGTCCGCTGGTTTGGCGCCAGGGGAGGCATTAACTGGTTCGGCGCACAGGCAGAGGCAGATGCCCGGCGGTATTTTGACGTGATACCGGTCTTCAAAAAAGTTCAGGACGGGATAGCGGACAACAGCATTCAGCCCGGCGATATTCTGATCTACAAGAGCATCGTGCATGTGAATGTCTATCTCGGAAATATGCTCTCATTTGATACAGGTCACGCTTTCTGCAGCAGATCCGGTGAAGGCGCGCCCTATGAGCGGTGGATGGGTCCGACCCCGTATCTTAATTACACCTGCTGTTATGTCATGAGACTGAAAGAGGTCGTGGATCCGCCCGTCACTGTGACCGCTCAGTAAGCAGCGGGATCAGGTTATTAATTAAATAATGAACACAGAAAAAGCGCCTTCGGGCGCTTTTTTTTGACCGGCTTTCATTTGGACTCATTGACTTGCTTTTTTGCGCGAATGGAACTTCATATAGGCGAACAGCACGACCACGCCGCTCAGGAGGACACAGAAGTAAAAGGACAGTCCTCTGGTGAGGATCTGAAGCCGGTAGGCAGCCTGCCGGTCCATCAGATTCAGGTACCCGTCCAGCATCAGATAATCCGTGACACCCATGGATCCGGGAATCGGAACGCAGTTGGCGCCAAGCGAGACAAAACACTGGGTCGCCCAGAGATTGATCAGCTGCAGGGGAGAGGTGTTTTTCAGGGTCTCACCGCTGCCGCTGATCGCCAGGTAGACAAAAACAGTGACCAGGAACTGGCAGACACGCTGCATCAGATTGAAGAAATACGCCTTGATCCACATCCGCTTTGAGCCCGACAGGAGATCGACACAGGCCTTATAATCCAGCATGGCCAGACGCAGCCGTTCCTGCCATCTTTCCGGGTAACGCATCAGACGGATCCCCGCGAGAAAGCGGATGACGGCGAGTGAGACCCGCTCCAGGATCTTCTGCCGCCACAGCAGTCCGAAAAAGATCAGCCCCATAACGGAGAGAACCAGAATTCCCAGAATGATCAGAAGCCGGCAGCCCGGCTGAAAATGAAAGAAGAGTTCCGGGCGCAGCAGAATACAGGCGATTCCGATGGTCAGGATCGCCGCGTTATACATGACCAGGTTGGCAAGCAGGCACGCGGTGGTGACAGCTGCAGGAACCCCGTCCTTCATCATGAAGAATGCGCTGGCAGGCTGTCCGCCGGTAGCGGACGGCGTGATGGCGGAGAAGTAACAGTCGGCTGCGGCATACACGAATCCCCGACGCTGTTTTTGCCGGTAACCCGCTCTTTGCAGAATGGTCAGAACGGCTTCCCCCTCGAATGCAACGATTCCGAGGGAACATACGGCAGCCGGAAGCATCCATTTCCGGTCTGCTTTTTCAAGAACCTGCAGCAGCTCGGCAAATGTCATGCCGCTGCTTCTGAAAACAAGAAAGACGGTCAGGACGGCCAGGATCAGCGTCACGACCGACCAGAAAACACGTTTGTTGATCTTTTTCATATCGGAGTCCTTTGCTCATACAAGGTGACTTCATCATAGCATGCCTGTGCTTTCCCGTCCATCCGCTCATACGGGAACGGCGGCTTTCCGGGAAATGGCATTTTAAGATTTCTTTTCGGGCTTTTTCCGGTTTTCCTGATTTTTCCGGCAGATTATCTGGTATGATGATTTATGGATGTATGAATGCATACCTTAACCCATGCCCGCCTGGCGGGAAACATCCGGACTTGCAGCATAAATCTCCGGATACGGACGAATGAGCAGGAGGTTGACACATGAGAAAAGGAAATAAGAAGCTTCAGGCGATCACGGCCTGCCTGATGGCCGGCTGCGTATTCCTTTCCGGCATGGCTTTTGGGGAAGAAGCCGCAGAAGATCTTTTCCTGAGTGAGGAAACGGAGATCACGACGGAAAGCGCGCAGATTCTTGCCGAAGAAACGGAGGAAGTGGTCACAAAAGGCCTTCGGTTTGCTTCTGATTATAAGGAAGTCTATGAGGCCCTGAACAGCGCTCAGCGCAGGTACTATGACTATGAAGTGCTCGATGGGATGTATGCCCTCGAGGAGAGCGCGAGTATGGATACCGGCAGCGCCCGCGTTGAGTCAAATGCCAAACAGGCGGCAGCTGCCATGGATACGGCAGCCCCGGACTATTCCTCCACCAATCTGCGCGATGACCAGGTGGATGAGGCGGATATCGTCAAAACGGACGGCAGGTATATCTATGTGCTCAAAGACGGCCGGGAGCTGCTGATCGTGAAGGCGGACGGCGCGGACAGCACCTATGTCAGCCGCACAGACCTTACGGAAAAGGACGACGGTTCCTATCGTGTGACGATGCATGCGGAAGACATGTACGTGGATGGGGATACACTGGTCGTGATCCTGTCAAAGAGTGAACGGACAGACAGCGATGACTGGGCATACACATGGAAGGACTCTGTCGTTGCCTGCACCTATGACATTGCGGACCGAAGTGCTCCGGTGTCCAAAGGCAGCGTATGGCAGGACGGCGCCTATAAACAGTCCCGGAAGGTGGGAGACCATGTGTATATCTACTCCACTCAGTACATTGACCTTTACGATGTGACATATGAGGAAAGCCTGAAGAGGATCACGCCCGTTGTAAACGGGGAGGATATCGAACCGGGAAAGATCTGCATTCCGGAATATGTGACGAACAGCGCATATCTGATCGTTTCATCCGTTTCCACCGCTGAACCGGACAGGGTGATCGATTCAAAGGTCATGGTCTCGGGCGCAGAAACCATGTATGTTACGACAGGCAGCCTGTATATCATGAACCAGTCCTGGTCAGGTTCACAGGAACGCACGGAGATCGTAAGGTTCGCGTTTGAAGACGGCCGGATCGAAGGAAAGGCTGCAGCCCGTGTAAAGGGATATCTCAACGATTCTTTCTCCATTGATGAATACCAGGGGAATCTCCGGGTGCTTACAACCTATATGGGCAGCGACACCGGTGCGCTGCTTGAGGCGCTCAGCGATCTTTTCGGACTGGGATACTATGCGGATGATCACTGGGTACGCCATAACTCTCTTTATATCCTCGATGAGAATCTGCAGAGACGCGCAAGACTGTATGACATAGCGGAGAACGAAGAGATCCGCTCAGCAAGATTTTTCGGAGATACGGTCTATTTCGTGACTTTCCGAAATACCGACCCGCTGTTTACGGCTGATCTGTCCGATCCCGATCACCCGCAACTGACCGGAGAACTGAAGATCAGCGGCTTTTCTTCCTACCTGCATCCGTACGGAGACGGCCTGCTGCTGGGGATCGGATATGAGGCGGATGAGTTTACCGGCAGCACGACCGGGCTGAAGCTTTCCATGTTTGACATCTCTGACCCGACGGATGTGAAGGAATGCGGCCGGTTTGTGATGGACGGCATCACCTGGTGTCCCGCGATCGACGACTACAAAGCCATTCTGGCAAACGGGAAAAAGAACCTGATCGGCTTTTTCTGCGACAACCGGTACATGGCGTTTACCTATGACAGGGAGAGCGGGTTTGAGCGGGTGCTCCTCTACGACTTCTATGAGGACATGCTGAACGGAAATGTTTCGTATGACACCATGCGGGGACTGTACATCGATGACGAGATGTACCTGGCCGGCGCTGATTTTGTGGTCGGCTTTGACATGAAGGGAAGCACGGGTTTTGAAAAGAACCTGGTGCTGCAGCCTTGACAACCGGATAAAACAGGTTTATCCTGATTGCAATGCTAGGGGAGCGCAAGCTGAGAATGTAAGTGATTACAGACCCTCATCACCTGATCCGGACAGTGCCGGCGTAGGGAAGCGAGCGAATATTATACCGACAAGCGGATTTTCTGCTTTGCGTATTCTGATCTCCTGGCAGCAGGAGATCTTTTTTTGCGCGAAGCTACGAGCCACGCACAGACGGATCTGCGCAGATCCCCATGTGAGCTTGCACACATGGGGAGGAGAGCAGATACGGATGTATGCGGCGACAGCCGCGACCGAGAGACCGAGGGTCTCGAGGTGGCGTGGCTATAGTAAAAACCGTACAGACACTTATTTACAGGAGGAGAAAAATGGAAGCAAGCGTAGCCATTCAGACATTACCGGAAGCCCCGAACGATGATGAACTCTGCAGAATCGTAGATGAGGTGATCGATTACATCAAGGGAACCGGATATAACTATTATGTGGGTCCTTTTGAGACAACGATCGAAGGCCCCTATGATGAACTGATGGATATCGTGAAAGAGTGCCAGCATATTGCCATCAGGGCAGGCGCCCCTTCGGTTGCCGCATATGTCAAGGTGAGCTATAAACCGGAAGGAGAGGTCCTTTCCATTGAAAGAAAGATCGGAAAATATCACAGCTAAACTGCCGGCTGCTGTCGCTCTGATCCTGCTGGTCCTCCTGTGGTGGGGACTGTGCGCGTCAGGCGCTGTGCCCTCGTATATGCTTCCGTCACCGGTCGCTGTCGTAATGGCATTTGTCGGGGATTTCAAAAACCTGATGTACCATGCGGCGACGTCCCTGCAGGAGGCAGCTTACGGCCTGCTGATCGGCATAGGGCTGGCATTCGTGATCGCTACGGTCATGGACAGATTCCGCCTGCTGGATCAGGCGCTGTCCCCGATCCTCGTGATCACGCAGACGATCCCGACCATCGCGATCGCTCCGCTGCTGGTCCTGTGGATGGGTTTCGGGATGGCGCCGAAGATCACACTGGTTGTGATCACCACTTTTTTTCCCATCGCGGTGGGACTCCTGGAGGGGTACCGGAGCGTAGATCCGGATTCGATCAGCCTGATGCGGGCCATGGGCGCCAGCCGGCTGCAGATCTTTTATCATGTCAAGTTTCCGGGCGCTCTTCCGTACTTCTTCTCCGGGCTTCGGATCTCGGCGTCCTATGCGATCGTCGGAGCCGTTATCTCAGAGTGGCTGGGCGGTTTTGAGGGACTGGGCGTGTACATGACAAGGGTCAAAAAAGCCTACGCCTTTGACCGGATGTTTGCGGTGATTATCCTGATCGTGGTCATCAGCCTTCTTCTGATGGCGCTGGTGGATCTGATCCGGCGTATTGCCATGCCGTGGCAGACCATACGGGAACAGAAACAATGATCTCTGAAAAAAAGAAAGGAAAAACAGACATGAAAAAAAGCAGAAGATACATGATGCTTGGCATGGCCGCAGCCTTTGTTGTGGCTGCAGGAACCGCAGGAACAGCACTGGCGGACGAGGCGCTCACGCCCATCACCTTCTGCCTGGACTGGACACCGAATACAAACCATACAGGCGTTTATGCGGCGCAGGCGCTTGGGTATTATGAGGAGGCAGGTCTTGATGTACGGATCGTGCAGCCTCCGGAAAACGGAGCAGTCCTGATGTGCGCAGCCGGGCAGGCGGAGTTTGCGGTGGATGCGCAGGATACGATGGCAGCATCGCTTGATCTGGAGGAACCTCTGGGGGTCACCGCGGTGGCAACCATTCTCCAGCACAATACTTCCGGGATCATTTCCCGCGCCGGTGACGGGATCAACTCTCCGAAAGGACTGGAAGGCAGGATCTACTCTACCTGGGAAAGCCCGATCGAGCTGGCCATGCTCCGCTACTGCATGGAGCAGGAAGGCGCTGATTTTGATCAGGTAAAGCTCATTCCGAACGACATTACGGATGAGCCGGCGGCGCTGGCTGCCAACCAGACAGACGCTGTCTGGATCTTCTACGGCTGGAGCGGCGTGAATGCCGAAGTGGAAGGCGTAGCGTGCGATTTCTGGAATTTCTGCGATATCAGCCCGGAACTGGACTACTACACGCCGGTTATCCTTGCTTCAAATGAGTTCCTTGAAGAGTCACCGGAAATCGCAAAAGCGTTTCTGGAAGCGACAGCCAGGGGATATCAGTACGCTGTGGAGAATCCGAGGGAAGCGGCAGACATGCTGATCGCGGGCGATTCCACCGGTTCCCTTTACGGATCGGAGGACCTGGTCTACGCAAGCCAGGAATGGCTGGCCGGGCAGTACATTGCGGATGCAGAGCAGTGGGGCGTTTTCGACGAAGACAGATGGAATGCTTTCTACGGATGGCTTGGGGACAATGCGCTGACGGTACATGATCTGACCGGCAAAGGCTTTACGAATGCTTACCTCCCACAGGAATAAGAACTGCGATGGAAGTATTAAGAGCGGAACATGTCACAAAAAAATATGACGGCCGGACCATCATCGAGGACATTTCCCTTCATCTGGATAAAGGAGAACTGATCTCATTGCTCGGACTGAGCGGATCAGGGAAGACGACGCTGTTTCATGTTCTGTCCGGTCTGACTGTGCCGGAGAAAGGACGCGTCCTGTTCTGCGGAGAAGACATCACCGGCAGACCGGGAAAGATCAGCTACATGCTGCAGAAGGATCTGCTTCTGGAACACAAGAAGGTGATCGATAATGCGGCGCTTCCCCTGGTTCTTTCGGGCATGCCGAAAAAGAAAGCCAGGGAAACGGCATCAGAATTCTTTCAGGAATTCGGTCTGGAAGGGACACAGATGAAATATCCCTCACAGCTTTCCGGCGGCATGCGCCAGCGGGCTGCTCTGCTGCGGACTTACCTGAGCTCCGTAAGGACTGCCTGGGACGGACCGGACAGCCGGAACACGGAAGGTGCTGCCCTTCTGGATGAACCCTTTTCCGCCCTGGATACCATTACCCGGGGGCAGATCCACACCTGGTATCTGGAGGTGATGGAAAAGATAAAACTGTCCACGCTGCTTATCACGCATGATATTGATGAGGCCATTCTGCTCTCAGACCGGGTCTGCATCATGACCGGTTCTCCCGGTGTGATCAGGGATGAGATCAGGATCCTCCCGTCCAGAAAAGAGAGACAGAATTTTGACCTGACGCAGGAATTTCTGGCGTATAAAAAACAGATCCTGGAGATTCTGGCAAGACAGTAAACAGATGTATATGAATACATACAATATTGATATATTTAAAAGAACGCATCAAGAAAACGGGATGCGTTCTTTTTTTCCGGAATGTGCGCCGCGGGCATGACGGCAGGGAGGAAGATATGCCCTGCCCGGTCGTGAATTTTCCGTGAACAATGCGGATTTCCCGGCTCCGACGCTTGCATTTTGGCAGATATGATCATATAATGACAAATTGTTTGAGCCCCAAAAACCTTTGGAAAACTGATGTGGGGCAGGAGTCGTTTTCATGACCATTCAACTGCAGTTTAATAAGAAGAAATATATCCTGATCGGCATCATGGCCGTTCTGGCTGTCCTGATGTGGATCTGGAGCCGTTATCCGCTGCCGCTTGCACCGGTGTTCGTTGCGCTGTTCGCATTGATCGCTGGTCTTAAGGTCAGGCTTCCGGAAGGCACGCCTGCCTGGTGGACAAAGCTGACGGAGAGCGGATTTGGAGCCAGGCTGCCGTTCCTCAAAAAGATGACCGTCACCTGGTCCAATATGATCTCATGGGTCTATACCGTGCTGCTGATGTGGCTGGGACCGTGGTTTTCCGTATGGTGCATGCAGCGCATCATTCTGGAGAATGAATTTTTCGTCAAGACCGGCAAGACGGCCATGTACCTGAACATGCTCTGCATTCTGATCCTGTATCTGGGAATGCTGTGCATCTTTGCAAGGACAAGATGGGCCTTTATCATCTCTCATGTGATCATTCTGATCATTGCATTCGCGGATTATTTTGTCTATGAGTTCAGGCAGAATGAGATCGTGTTCTCAGACCTGGATACCATCGGGACGGGCCTGAGCGTCGCGGCCCAGTATCGTTTTCAGATGAGCGTGCGCGGCGCCCTGATCATTCTGCTCAGTATTCTCGTCATCAGCCTGGTCTGGAAATTCAGATTCCGTTTCCGTCATCCCATCCTGATCCGAATTCCGCTGCTGATCGCGGTCATTCTGCTGGTCCCTTATACCTGGAACAAAATGAAGGGACGGATCACACAGACCTGGGAAAAGAAGGGCTCTTACCGGAACGGTTTTATCGTCAACTTTATCCTGGGAATCAGGGACAGCCAGGTTGATATGCCGGCCGGCTACTCCGAGGATGTGATCAGAAATCTTGAGCTGGCGTATGAGCGGCAGACAGCACAGGAGGCAGAGGAAAAGAAGGATCATGTAAAACCGACGATCATCACGATCATGAATGAGTCCTTTGCCGACTTCAGACTGATCGGGGACCTTCAGACCAATGTGGAGATGATGCCGTTCCTGGATTCGCTGCGGGAAAACACCACCAGGGGCTTTGTCATGACTTCTGTGTTCGGCGCCAAGACACCCAACTCCGAGTGGGAATACCTGACCGGGAATTCCATGGCATTCATGCCGGGCGGGTCCGTGGTCTATCAGCAGTTCATGCAGGATGAGCCCACATCCATGGTCTGCAACCTGAAGAATCTGGGCTATACAACCATAGCTATGCATCCGTATTTCAAAGCCGGCTGGAGCCGGAATTCGGTGTATCCCAAAATGGGCTTTGATGAGATGCGGTTTATGGACACCGGTGATTTGACGAGACAAAGATCATGCGTGAGTATATCACCGACCAGGAAATGTTTGACAAGGTGATTGCCCGCTATG
>JAGCAV010000492.1 GCA_017652545.1 Lachnospiraceae bacterium | reverse complement strand
TCAGACGCTGGAACAGGAAGGTCAGTTCCCGTGAAAAACTGGAAGATATCGTCCGGCAGATCGTCTCAGCCTGCAACCGGGCGGTCAGCGAATCATCCCCGATCGTGGATGCCAGGCTGAGAAACGGGGCGCGTGTCAATGTTGTGATGCCGCCGGTGGCGGTGGACGGGCCGGTGATCACGATCCGGCGTTTTCCGGATCATCCGATCGGAATGGAACAGCTGCTTGCATGGGGCAGTATCAGTGAAGAAGCAGCCGGTTTCCTGGAAAAGCTGGTCATCGCAGGCTACAACATTTTTATCAGCGGCGGGACCGGAAGCGGAAAGACGACATTCCTGAATGTCCTGACCGGGTTCATTCCTTCCGATGAGCGGATCATCACCATCGAGGACAACTGCGAACTGCAGATCAGGGGGATAGACAATCTGGTCCGGCTGGAAGCCCGCTCTGCCAATGATGAGGGGGCGCATGCGGTGACGATCCGGGATCTGATCCGGACCAGCCTGCGCATGCGGCCGAACCGCATCATTGTGGGAGAGGTCCGCGGGGAGGAGACGATCGATATGCTGCAGGCGCTCAACACCGGGCATGACGGGTCCCTCAGCACAGGGCACGGGAACAGTCCCGCAGATATGCTTTCCCGGCTGGAGACCATGTACAGTATGGGCATGAGCATTCCCATGAACGCAATTCGCCGGCAGATCGCCTCGGGCATTGATATCATGGTCCACCTGGGCAGGCTCAGAGACCGCAGCAGGAAGGTGCTGGAGATCGCGGAGATCGACGGATATGATTACCGTACGGATGAGATCCTCATGCACAGCATCTATGAATTCAGGGAAAGCGGGCAGGACGAAGATGGCAAGGTCCTGGGAAAGCTGGCCCCGGCAGGGGAACTCCGGTCCCGGGGCAAACTCTCAAGAGCCGGGATCTCTTTGTGAAAGGAGCAGATATGCCGGGTCCGGGAAGAAAAAAGTTCTGGAATGAAAAGCGGGTTTTCTATATCAGGGAAGGGCTTGTGTATCTGCTTCTGGATATGCTGATCAGCATGCTTTTTTTCCGCTCATGGATCGCCGTGCCGGTCCTGCTGGCAGGGTTTCCTGTCTTTCTGCGCGAACGGCAGAAAGACAGGCTTGAGGAAGAAACCGGCCGGATGCGCGGGGAATTCCTGACAGGCATCCAGCTGCTGAGTGCATCCCTGCAGGCAGGATACTCGGCGGAGAATGCCGTATCAGAAGCCAGGAAGGAACTGGAGAAGATCTACGGGGAAGATACCTTTATTGTCTCGGAATTCAGGCGGCTCTGCAGGCGTATGGAGCTGAATGTCCCTGTTGAGAGGCTGTTCTTTGAGATGGCTGAACGGAGCGGTGTTGACGATATCATCAGTTTTGCGCAGGTGTTTGAGGCGGCCAGGAAAGCCGGCGGAGACCTGATCGCCATTTCAAGGAATACGGTTTCCGTGATCAGGATGAAGGAAGAGACCGGCATGATGATCCGGACGGCGCTTTCCGGAAAACAGATGGAACAGAACATGATGAGCGTGATCCCGCTGTTTATCCTGGGGTATGTCAGCCTGACGACGGACGGCCTGATGGAACCCATGTATACAACACTGCCGGGAAGGATCGTTATGAGCATGGCCCTTCTTGCATATACCGGCGCGTTTTTGTGGGGCAGAAGCATTATGAGAGTCCGGGTGTAGGGAACAGAAAATGAGGAAAGTTCAGGTACGGAAATCATCAGAAATAAAAAAACGGCCTCTTTTCCACAGACCGGCCGGGTTCGTGTACAGCAGGTATCTGTCCGGAAAGAAAGGCGCCTCCATGACCTCGCTGGAGGAGGCAGTCATTTCCCTGCATACAGGCAGAAAAAGCGCTGCAGCCGAATACCAGATCGAAAAGATCAGCCAGGTCATGTTCGTTTCGGCTGTGCTGCTGGTGATCTTCATTGCTGTTCTGGCTGAGGGCCTGATCCGGGACAGGACGGTTCCGGATAACAGGCTGGAGAGGAACGGATACGGCAGTACGGCACTGCAGGTGGATCTGGAGGCGGACGTTGAACATGAGAGTGAAGAACAGATCTACCCTGTTCACGTGGGCCCCAGGAGATACACGGCTTCACAGGCTGCAGCCATGCTCGAAGAGGCACGGGATGACCTTGAGCGGATGATCATCGGAGACAATCCCTCCGGAGATCATGTGGAACGGGATCTCGTTTTTCCGGAGACATTTCAGGATGGTGCCGTTGCCGCATCCTATCTGACTGTCCCGTACGGGATCATCTCGGAGCAGGGGCACATTACAGGCAAGCCCGAAAAGGAGGGCACCCTGGTTGAGATCAAAGCGACGCTGTCATGCCAGGAGGAAACGCTGATCTTCGAAACGGCTGTGATGGTGTATCCGAAAACGCTGAGCGGAGCCGAAGCGCTGCAGGAGCAGATCCGAAGCGCGCTCCGGGAAGCAGATGAAGAGCAGGCGCTCAGTGAACACCTGGACCTGCCGGGGATGGTATCGGGCAGAAGGATCAGATGGAAGTACCCCGCTTCCGGGGCATGGAAGATCGCGCTGTTCTGGCTGATCGGTATTCCGCCCCTGATCTGGTTCGCGAAGGATGCCCGGGTCCGTGCCAGGGCAAAGGAGCGGGAACGCCAGCTTGGAATGGATTATCCGGAAATTCTCTGGCGGATGACGATGCTCCTTGGAGCCGGAATGGGTGTGCGGCAGGCCTTTACAAGAATCGCCTCCGGGTATGAAAAGAACCGGGCAGTCGGTGCGGGGAAGAGGTATGCCTATGAAGAGATGCTGTACACGATCAGGGAGATGCAGACCGGAACAGGAGAAGCCGCAGCATATGAACGCTTCGGCAGACGCTGCGGCCTGCCCGGATATGTCAAGCTGGGCTCCCTGCTGACAACGAGTGTAAGAAAAGGAACGGCGGATCTTCGCCGGACCCTGGAAAAAGAAGCTGCATTGTCCATGGAGGAGAGGAAAAATCTTGCCCTGAGCGAAGGAGAGCGGGCCGGAACCAGAATGCTTTTTCCCATGATCATCATGCTGGGGGTGGTCATTGCCGTCCTGATCGTTCCGGCATTTATATCCATGATGTGAAAGGTCAGCTGTCACATCAAAACATGAGGTTCACAAATGCAGAAAGATAGGGTATTCTTATGATACTCTGCACATCATTCACGCAGGCCGGGAAGAAACAGGGTACAGGATGAAACAAAGCAATCAGCTGTAAAGGAGGCAAAGATGGCCGGAAACAAAGGAAATTCAAATGATATTACCAGACGCTACCTTGATTCTCTGCTGATCGAGACAAGGTATATGAATTCTGCCAATCCGGATATGACGATGGAACTGTACGGGCGTACATTCGACTCCCCTGTTATGACAGCAGCCCTGTCCCATCTTGATCATTTTATGTTCGATGGCGCAACAAAGGTCTATGCGGAAGGCGCCGCCAAAGCGGGCGTTATTCTCTGGATCGGCATGGAAAGCGACGAGACGGTGGAAATGTGTGCCTCAACCGGAGCGGCCATGGTGGAGATCATCAAGCCTTATTCCGACAGGGAACTGATCAGAAAGAAGATCCTTCATGCGCAGGAGCTGGGACTGCTGGCGGTCGGCATCGATATCGACCATCCCTTCGGGGAGGACGGGTCTCCTGATGAGGTTGACGGATATGAAATGACGGCCATCAGGACCGACGAACTCAGGGAGATCTGCGCGGGAACATCTCTCCCGGTCATCGTGAAAGGCGTGCTGAGTGTTTATGACGCGAATGAGGCGGTGGAAGCCGGCGCGGCAGGCATTGTTCTTTCCCACCACAACAACCGGATCGAATACGCCGTTCCGGCACTCATGGCGCTTCCTGAGATCAGGAGTAAACTGAAAAAGCAGGTGCCGATCTTTGTGGATGGCGATATCCGTTCAGGCATGGATGTTTTCAAATCACTGGCGCTGGGCGCAACCGCTGCATGCATCGGCAGACCCCTGATGACTGCCATAAAAGAGAACGGCTCGGATGGCGTTGCCGCATATCTTGCCGGGATCAAAGCCGGACTGGGAAAGGCAATGGCTTATACCGGCTGCTATAACCTTTCGAAAATGGATCCGACCGTTATTCACAGATACAGCATGGTGTAACAGCATGGATTAACCTCGGACACGGAATCCCGACGGTTTCAGACCTACGTTCCGGTTTACACAGAAGGAGAGCCTGGCTCTCCTTTTTTTCGTATAGGAAATTGCTCCGAATTTCCTATACGAAAAACGCTCCGCGAG
>JAGCAV010000491.1 GCA_017652545.1 Lachnospiraceae bacterium | reverse complement strand
ATCATGGGATCATCCGCTTCCTTCGCCCATTTCGCGAATTCCGCATTCTCCCGGATTCCCTGCTCCGTCTTCTCCTCGCCGTCGCGCTCGGAAACCTCATAGCAGAGGCAGGCCCGCATGCCGGTCTCCTTCGCCACATCACGGATCGCGAAAAGGGAACCGGGTATCTCGCCGAAGCTGGCATGATGATCAAAGATCGTCGTCACGCCGTCCCGGATGCAGTCGAGGATTGTCGCATACGCGCTCGCCCGCGTGCCGTCCAGCGTCAGTTTCCTGTCAATCGCCCACCAGGTGCCGTCCAGGACTTCAAAGAAATTGGTCGGGTTGTTCCCGACGATGGAAAGGCCCCTTGCCAGTCCGGAATAAATATGCGTATGCGCATTGATCAGTCCGGGCATGATCACACCGCCCTTTGCGTCGACGAACTGCGCATCCGGATATGCTGCCTTCAGAGTTTCATATTCTCCGACCGCCCTGATCTTCGGTCCGTCCGTAACGACTGCGCCGTTTTTCAGGTAAGGCCTGTCGGAATCCCTTGTAATGACCTGTCCGTTTCCGATTAATAACATATCGCTACCTCCTCTGCCGCCGGCAGTTGCATTCTCCTGTCTGATCCCCCCGTGAAAAGACACTGCACCATTTTCAGTATAGCAAAACGACCCGGAAAAATAAAGCTGCTCCCATTCAAAGTATAGTCTGTCAGGCTGATTTGTGCTACGATGAACCTGTCCATATCTGTTCGGTTTTCTGTATCTTTGAGGTCATGCCGGTATGTATCGATCCATCCGTGAACTGCATATTCCCAGGGGGGCTGTTTCCGTGATCGGCAGCGGCGGAAAGACCACCTTTCTGCGCTGTCTTTCCGAACATCTGCATGGGAGGGTCATTCTGACCACATCCACCAGGATCTTTCCTTTTTCCGGTATGCCCCTGATCGATCCATCCGTCTTCCGGTCAGCGGATCCCGGGCCGGATGAAGGCCCGAACCATACGCCTGCATGCGATCCGGAAGCGGTCTGTCAGGAAATCCTCTCGGCATTTGAACACAGCAGGGTCATCTGCTTCGGCTGCGCGCACCTGTCCGGCAAGCTCGGGGATCCGTCTCCCTTCATTCCTTTTGAAAAACTCACTGCGCTTGCCGACCATGTCCTGATCGAAGCCGACGGATCAGCCGGTCACCCCCTGAAGGCACATCGCCCGTGGGAGCCGGTCATTCCTGACTGTTCATCCCTGACCATCTGCCTGGTCGGGGCATCCGGGATCGGGGCCCTGCCGGAGAAGGCCTGCCACTGTCCCGATCTGTTCATGGCTCTGGCAGACATGTCCGGAAACGATCCGGTCACGAATGAACACATCGCACAGGTGCTGAAAAAAGAAGATCTGGCCGACTGTTACCTCATCAACCAGGTCGATACCCTGCGGGATCCCAAAGCAGCCCTGCGTCTTTGTGAACTCATTGAGAAACCTGCGTACGCGGGTTCCCTGCGGTCCGGACAGTTTCTGTAAAGGTCCCGGGCAGAGCCCCGGGAGCCGCTCCGTTATTTCCGCAGGCCCCTGCAGACAAGTTCCAGCACGCTGCCGGCTATGCACCTGGCCTTGTCGGAAATGGTAAAGCAGTTCTTTCGTTCCTCTTCCCTGGGATCCACATCCGCCAGTTTGAATCCCTCTGTCACGGGATATCCGTCCCGGATGACCCCGCGCAGCAGTCCGGTGATCACTGTCCGGACCGGTATCTCCTCTGCGCCGCCTGCTGCGGATACGATCCTTCCGATCTCCCCGCCTGCCGTCACCATGCTTCCGATATCATGCAGCATGTGAAATGTGCCTGCAGCCGGCGAATGGATCACCCGCTCCGCGCCATATCCGCCGATGATCCCCGGAATACCGGTATCAGGCGCTGCGAAGCCTTTATCAATGATCCTGCCAAGGTCATGCCCCCGCATCGTCTCAACGACATAATGGACATCCTTTCCCGCCTCAAAACCGGGACCCAGCGCGATCGTCAGCGGTGCCATATCCTTTGTCGTCCCCAGGTTCGTCTTTGCCAGAATGGCATCAACAACCACGGCCGGTTTCATCAGGGCAATACTTTTCCCCTCCGGATCGACCAGAACAGGGAGTCTTCCCCCGCCCCATGCTGCCTGTGCCTCAGCCGTGCTGCCTATCCTGACCGCTCTGATCCCCTCTACGACCGCCGTTCCGTCATAGACCGCCTCGGAAAAGGCTACTTTTCTCCGGATCGCGGAAGGATGCGCATTCTCCAGTGCCAGGACCCGGAAACCGGCTCCAAGCAGCCTGTGCAGGGTTCCTGAGCTGATATCCCCGGCTCCCCTCACAATGATCAGCGGTTCCTCCTGTCGTCTCACCATGTTCCCTCCAGTATCAGGTCCGCCTCTTCCTTCGCGGCTGCATAGCCGATCTCACAGGCACAGGGAATCTCCGCCTTCAGCTCCTGAAGCAGCGGCCCGGCATCATCCGGATCGACTGCGATCAGAAGTCCGCCGCTCGTCTGGGGATCATACAGAATGTCCTGAAATGCGCGGCTCACCGTTCCGTTTATCGACACATTCTTTTCCGCAAACTGCCGGTTTCGATATGCCCCCGCCGGGACCAGGCCCATATCCGCCATCTCCAGCGCTTCCTCATGAAACGGGATCTTTTCCGCCAGCAGGTGAAGTGTGCATCCGCTGCCCTGCGCCATCTCGCAGCTGTGTCCCATCAGGCCGAATCCGGTCACATCCGTGCATGCGTGGACACGGTATTTCTGCATGATCCGGCACGCATCCTTATTCAGCGTTGCCATCTGCCGGTACAGTCTGTCCATCAGATCCGGTGCCGCCAGATCCGCTTTGGCAGCCGTCGTCAGGATGCCGATGCCCAGCGGTTTTGTCAGGATCAGCACATCCCCGGCTGCAGCACCGGCGTTTTTCCGGATCTGACCGGGCTTTGCAAAGCCTGTGACCGCCAGGCCGTAAAGCGGCTCACTCCCCCTGATCGTATGACCGCCGGAGATGATCACGCCTGCTTCAAATGCTTTATCATAGCCGCCACGCAGGATCTCGCGTGTCCATTCATCCTGCATGCCCTCCGCCGTGCACATCAGATTCAGTGCAAGACGCGGTTCGCCGCCCATCGCATAAATGTCCGATATTGCGTTCGCTGCCGCGATCTGTCCAAACAGATACGGGTCGTCCACGATCGGCGGGAAAAAGTCCACCGTCTGGATCAGGGCTGTTTCATCATTGATCACATAGACGCTGGCATCATCACTTTTGTCAAAGCCGACGATGAGGCGCGGATCTGTGCGCGTTTTGAAGTCCTGTAAAAGCCGGGCCAGCGTTCCCGCACCCACCTTTGCTCCGCAGCCGGCACAGGATGCAAGCCTTGTCAGCCGTGCGCTTGTTTCCATATCGACTCTCCCATCTACACCTCGACGACCCGCATCACCTGCGCCCTGATCCCTGCCCCTTCCAGCAGTTCCTTCAGTCCTTCCTCATCATCCGGCGGGGCGCTCCACGCCAGTCCGCAGCCCGCGGAGATCTCCCTCGGCAGGGGAATCAGACGCCCGTTCGCGCCCTTGGCCCTGCAGTAGTCCTCAAACGCCATGGCGTCATGTGTCGTATAAAACGCGGTGATCAGCCGCCGTTCTTTCTTCCTCATATCACATCGCCTGTGTACCCGGTCTACGGTCTGATGATCAGGGACGCGCCCATCTGTGCTTCCACGATATCGTACATATTGGAGATGATGCCGACCTGAAGTTTTTCCTTCAGTCCGTAATAATCAAGACAGGTTCCGCAGGTCATGATGGTGGCGCCGGCCTCTTCCAGCGCTTTCAGATCCCTGACGGTATCGGCATCCTCTGTGGTCAGGTAAGCGCCGGTGTTATAGCAGATGACCTTGTCGGGGACCTCATCCTGGCTGGTCAGCGCAAAGATAAAGGCTTTCATCAGCTTTTTCCCGAGCGCCTCGTCTCCGCTGCCCATGGTATTGGCGGAGATGATGACCACCTTTCCGCCCTTTGCCGGCACGGCACAAGAGAGCGCCGCGGAGGGGACCTGGGCCGGTTTGGCGTTTCCTGCCTTTACCTGCATGGTCACCATGTACTCCTTTTCTCCCAGCTGCTCGGATGAAACCGAAAAACCGTTGTGCTCACCGAGCCTGGTCAGGTTCTGCACGGCTGTGTCATTGTCGATCCTGATCCTGAGAAGGCCATCCTCCGTGAAAGCCTCGATCGCCTTTTTCGCATTGATCACGGGAAGCGGGCAGGCCATCCCCATACAGTCAATCAGTTTTTCCATCTTCATTCCTCCTTCCTGGAAACACATCTCCATACGCCTGCGCGATCCGTCTGACCTGATCCATCTTTTCCGGCGTATCCACATCCCACAGTTCCCATTCATAGGATGCCCGGACGATCTCGCAGGGCACCCTGTTCCGCCGCAGGACCTCAATACCTCCGCGGTCTCCCTGATAGGCAAGCAGCTCACTCCTCAGCGCGGCAGGGAACAGGACCGGACTGCCCGGATGATCAAAACCCAGCCTGACCGCTCTTTCCCGGCTGCGCAAAAAGGCGCTGACCAGTCTTCGGATCGTCTCCGGCAAAGTGAGCGGCTGATCTGCAGGCATAAACAGATATCCTGCCGGCGCTTTGCCTGTATTTTCCAGACCGATATGGATCGCATCGCTCTTCAACGGCATTTCATGGTAAACGCATCGGATCTGATGCATGTCCAGCAGGGCTTTTACCTCATCGCTTCTGGTGACCACCAGGGGTGAAAGACCCGCCTGCTGCAGATGCCCGGCTGAATGGAGGATGATCTCCTTCCCGTCAAGCTTTTCCAGAAGTTTGTTTTTCCCGTACCGGCGCGACAGCCCGGACGCCATGACAATGCATCCGATATCGTTTTGAATCTCTGCATTCATTTTTTCATACATACGCGCAGCAGCCGGACGTTCATTCAGCCAGCGAACTGATCCCGCGTTTCAGGTACTGTCCGTCTCCCCGCTTCCCGATAAACCTGCCGCCGCGAACGATCGTTCTGCCCCTGAGCAGGACCTGATCGATCGCGCCTGTGATCTTCATCCCCTCATAGCAGGTGTAATCGGAAGCACCGTGCATGGCCCCTGTTGTCAGCGTCCATTCCCGGTCCGGATCCAGGATCACCAGGTCGGCATCCGCTCCGGGCAGCAGGCATCCCTTTTTCGGATACAGTCCTGCCACTCTTGCAGGACCCGCACAGGCATACTTAACCAGCTGCGGCAGCGTGATCCTGTTTTTCATAACGCCTTCCGAATACAGCAGGATCAGTCTTTCCTCCACACCGGGCGCGCCGCTGGGACATCTGGTAAAGTCCTCCGCCCCCTGCTGTTTCTGCTTTGCGAAGGTAAAGGGGCAGTGATCTGTGGCGACAGTATCCAGTTCATCAGCCGAGAGGGCTTCCCAGAGGGCATCCCGGTCTTTCTGTGTGCGGAGCGGCGGTGCCATGATCGCCTTCAGGCCTTCCTTCGGATCCTCGTAAAGCTGCTCGTCCAGCAGAAGATACTGGGGGCAGGTCTCCGCTCCGAAATGTTTCTGTCCGGCGAGCCTTGCCCTGCGGACCTCATCCATCCCCCTTGCTGTGGAAAGATGCACGATATAAGCCGGCGCTTCGCCCGCGGCTCTGGCAAGCATCAGAAAACGGCTCACCGCTTCAGCCTCTGTCACATCCGGCCGGCTTACCGGATGCCAGCGGGTCTGCGTCTTTCCTTCCCGGACAAACCGCTCCCGGTTGAACCGGATGATCCCGTCATTCTCACAATGGGAAGCGATCAGGATCTTCTCTTTGGCTGCCCTGTCCAGGATCTTCATCATCTCATAGTCAGGAATCATGTAGTCATAGGTCATGTAAACCTTAAAGCTGGTGATGCCTTCCTGCCTCGCGATCTGCCCCATCTCCTCCAGCACTTCATCATTCACATGCTGAAAAACGCCGTGGAACCCGTAGTCCACAACGGCATTCCCGTCCGCGAGACGGTGATATTCCTCCACCTGGTGCCACAGGCTGCACCCCTTCGGTCCGAATGCCATATGGTCCACGATCGAGGTGGTCCCTCCGCAGGCGGCTGCCACCGTCCCTTCATAAAAGTCATCGACCACCCGGGCAATTCCGACATCCAGGTCCATATGCGTATGAATGTCCACCGCACCGGGCAGCACATACTTCCCGGAGGCATCGATCACCTCAGCCCCTCCGGCATCCGGGTCATCCGGACTGATCTTTTCCGATATCCTGAGGATCTTTCCATCCTCCGCAAGAATATCCCCTCCAAATACCTGCTCATCTGTTACCAGCGTTCCGCCGCGGATCAGCGTTCTCATCCTGTCGCTCTCCTTCACATGCTCTTCCATCCGTAAACTTCCATAAATCAGTCGGATGCCCCGGAAGGAGGCATCCGACTGGATCTTTACCTTTACATCACGCATTCACCCGTCTGACACGCTGTCCTGCCTGCGCGTGATGTCCTCTCTGTCAAAAAACCTTCCTGCCGGCGGCGATCTTCATCACGATCCCCTTTCTGTCCAGTCCCAGATAAAAAGCTCTTTCCAGCCTGTCCCTGACTGACAGCGGTCCGGGATACGGTTCGATCGAATCATCCAGCACCACAGCGTCAAACCCGTACCCTTCCTCGAAGCTCCCGGCTTTTCCGAAGAAGGATCCTCCGCCTTTTGTACCCAGGTAAAAGCTCTCCGGAAACGTCAATGCTTTCGCTTTCTGATCCACAAGTCTCCAGTACAGCTTGGACACCTGAATGGCCTCTGTCACAACGCTGAACATGGAAACGGAAGTGCCGGCGGCCACATCGGTCCCCAGCCCGATCCTCATCCCCAGGTCCAGGTACCTGCGTATCGGCGCGATGCCGGACAGAAGATTCATATTGGAAGAGGGGCAGTGGGCGATCCACACACCATTGTCCTGCATCCTGCGCACTTCCTCCGGTGTGGAATAGACACAATGCGCCATGACCGTGTTTCCGCCTCTCCCGAAGAGGCCGTGGCGGTCATAGACATCCCCGTAAAAGTCCGCCTCCGGCTCCAGTTCCCGGACCAGTTCCACTTCTCCCGGGTTCTCCGACAAATGTGACTGGACCGGCAGATCATACTCCCGTCTGAGCTGTCCCAGGGCTTCCAGAAGCTCCGCGGTGCAGCTGGGAACAAAGCGCGGTGTGATAATGGGCTTGATCCGGCTGTATCCCCGTTCTGCGGCATCCCTGATGAACCTTCTTGTTTCATCGGCCGCCCGGACTGCATCCGGTTCTGTCAGTGCCGGCGGAGAATTGCGGTTCATATTGACCTTTCCCACAAAGCCGACAAGCCCCGATTTCTCCAGCAGATCCATCAGGATGAGCGTTCCCTCCCTGTGGATCGTGCCGAAGACAACTGCCCTCGTAGTCGCGCTTTTCCTCATCTTTTCGGCAAAGATCGTATACGCTTTTTCCGCATACGCCGGATCCTGGTACCGGGCTTCTTCCGGAAAAGTCGTCTTTTCCAGCCACTCAAGCAGTTCATAGTCCATCCCCGTCCCGCAGAAAGCATACTGCGGCGCATGGATATGCAGATCCACCATGCCGGGGATGACAAGCCGGCCGGTACAGTCGATCACTTCCAGCGCTGCGAACCGCTCGGGGATCTCATCAAAAATACCCCGGCAGATGCCCTGTGTGCACACCACAAAAGCGTTTTCACGGATATCCAGCACATCCTTTGACGGCGTATGACAGATATGACCCTTTATGATAAAATCCTTGCTCATAAACTTCCTCATCGGCAAGCCGCTCTTCCTGGTGTTCTCATGCTGCCCTGACATCATGAGTCCTGTAAGGCTTGTAAAAAATGCAGAATTGTTTCCTGAAGATCACCGATTTTTTGTGTAAATTGATTATATCCCAAATCACTCCGTTATTCAAATCAAGAATCAAAAAAACTTGCGCAGGCACGCCGAAGTGATGCCTTTTATGCTTTACTTTACCCATGGCAGAAGGTAAAATATCAGGCAAAGTCAGACCCCTGAGATTTTGCTTGCCGCCTGCCAGGGCGGATGTCACCTGCACTGAGATATTCAGGATTGCCTGCATCACAGCAGGCAGATCCAGACAGTAAGGAGCGGATCATGGATAAAAACAGGTTAAAGCACCTCATCTATGCAGCCGGCGGCAGGGAACCGGCTGATATTCGAGTGACGAACTGCCACATTGTCGATGTATTCAACAAGGAAGTGTTTGACGGTGATCTTCTGATCAGGGACGGATTGATCGCCGGCTTCGGTCATGAGGACTATCCTGAAGCCAGACAGGTCATCGATGCCGGCGGCCGCTATCTGGTTCCGGGCTTTATTGACAGCCATCTGCATATCGAGTCCTCCCATGTCTCTCCGTCGGAATTCGCCAGACTCGTCGTTCCCTGCGGGACCACGACGGTTGTTGCCGATCCTCATGAAATCGTCAACGTATGCGGTCTGGACGGTTTTGACTATATGCTGAACGCTTCTGCAGACCTCCCCTTAAGTGTCTTTCTGCAGATTCCTTCCTGTGTTCCCTGTACTCCCTTCGAGAACGCCGGTGCCATTATCCGGGCGTCGGAAATCGATTCCAGGATAGACAATCCCCGGGTTCTGGGACTCGGTGAGATGATGGACTTTGTGGGTGTATGCCGGGGAAATGATGATGTTCTGAGCAAAATCCTGACAGCCAGAAAAAGAAACAAGATCATCGACGGTCATTATCTGGGCTTTGCCCACGCGCTGGACGCCTACTGCGCAGCCGGAGTCGCCAATGATCATGAGTGTGCCAGCGGAGAAGATCTTCGCAGCAGGATCAGAAGAGGCATGTACGTGCTGCTGCGCCAGGGCACGGCCTGTCACGATCTTCTCAACCTTCTGGAAGGGGCAGATGCGCGAAACTATGACCGCTGCCTGATGTGCACCGACGACTGCGCCGCCAAGACGATCCTGGAGATCGGCCATATCGACAACAATGTCCGGATGGCCATCGGAGCCGGCGTGGATCCCATAGACGCGATCTGCATGGCAACCATCAATGCAGCCGCATGCTTTAAACTGGATGACCGCGGCGCCATCGCGCCGGGACGCAGAGCGGACTTTCTCCTGCTCTCCTCGCTGGATAAGGATTTTTCAGTGGATGAGGTCTACATCGCCGGTGAACACACGGCATCCGGAAAACAGTATCTGCCCGAAACCGTACATGCCTCGATCGAGAGCGTCTCAGGCCGCATGAATGTAAAGAGGTTTGGCGCCAGCCGTCTGGAACTGAAGCTGAAGAGCCGTCATGTCAGAGTCATGGAGATCCTGCCGGGCTCTGTTGTGACAAAGGAGACGGAAGCGTATGTGGATCTGGATGAGGACGGGATCTGGCATCGCAATGAGGAGGATATCATCAAGATCGCTGTCGTGGAGCGGCACCACGGGACAGGAAACGTCGGTGTGGGACTGATCAAGGGATTCAACCTGAAAAACGGAGCCGTAGCCACCTCCATCGCCCACGATTCCCATAACATTATCGTAGCCGGGGACAACGATGCGGATATGGTCCTCGCGGTCCATGAACTGATCGGTCTGGGCGGCGGCATGACGGTTGTTAAGCAGGGGCAGGTCATTGAATCCGTGCAGCACGAGATCGCAGGCCTGATGACGGATCTGCCCGGCGAAGTGGTGGCCGAAAAACTGGCCTCCATCATTACCACAGCCAGGCGGGAGCTTGACATCACAGGCGGCGTGGATCCCTTCATGACGCTGTGCTTTATGTCCCTGGTGGTCATCCCTGAGCTCAAGATCACGGACCTTGGACTGTTCAGGCTGGCGGATTACGACTTTGTTCCGGTGGAGATGGATTAAAGCTGGCGCAGAGCGGGTGTGATATTCGACGCTTCTACTGCCTCAGATTATGAGTGCACGTCTGTCCGGTAATATCAACCGGACAGGCAGAAAAGATCTTATATGTACGCAAAGAGCTGCGGCAGGGGGATGGGCGGGTGTTTCCTTGTAGGGTCAGTGTCGCCCCGATATGTAAATTGCGTGGCGGTGCGCTCCACGCAGGTGTAGCTGTCTTCCGGCTGAGAAGGCGTGGCGGCGCCTCCGGGAGTTCGCGCGTAAGAAAGTGTTCTGACCCGTGAGGAAATCACCGCCCGACCCCCTTTGTCAGTCATCCCGGTGCATATACAGGTTTTTTGCCGTCCGGGAATCCAACCTGAACGCACGTGCCTCCAGCCTTACAGGCGAATCCCCCTGCTCTCGAACGCCTCCAGCAGGTGGTCCATGTCCGGCCTGATGCTCATGGGCTCACCGGCAGCCCTGATCGCATTATTCACATCTTTCAGACCGTTTCCGGTGACAACAGACACGACTGACGCATCCTTTTCGATCAGACCCGTCTCCACTGCTTTCTTAACGCCCGCCGTTCCTGCGGCACCCGCGGGTTCCGCAAAGACGCCCGCATGCTTTCCGAGCAGACGCATGGCCTCCATGATCTCCTCATCGCTGACATTGACGACCACTCCGTTTGATTCGCTGATCGCCCGCAGTGCCTTGACCGGATTCCTGGGGACACCTACAGCGATGGAATCGGCCAGTGTATTCTCTTCCTGGGGCACCCATTCCATGGTTCCGGCGGCGGCAGCCGTATTGATCGGACAGCAGCCGGATGCCTGCACGCTGATGATGCGGGGCAGTCTGTCGATGAGGCCTGCCGCATACAGATCCTTAAAGCCTTTCCAGACGCCGCCGATGGTACAGCCGTCTCCCACCGATATGGCCACATAGTCCGGCATCCTGAAGGAAAGCTGCTCCGCGATCTCCAGGGACACCGTTTTCTTCCCCTCCATGAGGTACGGATTGATCGCCGCGTTGCGGTTGTACCATCCCCACCGGTCGATCGCCTCCGCAGAAATGCGGAATGTGTCCTCATAGCTTCCTTCGACAAGGATCACGACAGCGCCGAACATCATCAGCTGTGCCACCTTGCCCTTCGGGGCCCGGGAAGGCACAAAGATGAATGTGGACATCCCTGCCGCGGCTGCATTTCCGGCAAGAGAACTGGCTGCGTTCCCGGTAGAGGAGCAGGCGATGATGGTCCGTCCCGCTTCCTCGGCTTTTACAACAGCCATGGCCGATGCCCTGTCCTTCAGGGAGGCAGTCGGATTCTGTCCGTCATCCTTGATCCAGAGATCCTTCAGGCCAAGGATATTTCCGAGCGCATCGGCTTTGTAAAGCGGAGAGCAGCCGACACGCAGACGCGGGCGCGTCCCGATCCCCTCCACAGGAAGCAGTTCCATGTAGCGCCACATGGTCCGCTCCTTCCGCTCAAGAAGCGTTTCCCTGGTCAGCTTCGAGCGTATGTAGTCATAGTCATATTCGATATCCAGTATCCCGCCGCAGTGCGGGCAGGTCGTCGTATCAGGCTGTGCAGGCACGACCCTGCCGCAGATCGTACATCTGGCACCTGTAACATGCTTCATCATACTTTTCGTTCTCCCTCAATATCAGACAGGAGACGAACCGTCCGTCTCCTGTCTTTGCGTGATCAAAGTTCTTTAAGCAGCCCTGTATCTTCGTTGAACGCCATGATCATCTCATCGATCCTTTCCGCGTCCGCCTTGACACTGTCCCAGGTATGTTCCTGGTCATACCAGAGCGCATTCAGCTCCTCGGATGTCTTCCCCTGCTGCTCGACCCAGGTATAGTACTTCAGGTTGTGGACCCGTTTTCTGAGCGGATAAGTCAGCTCCAGCATATTGTCGGTCTTCTCTCCCAGAATATGCGTATGGAAATCCACAGCTGCCATCTCCCGGCTGTAAGGGCCGTCTTCCTCCTGAAGTTCACGTACGCGGGATGCGTACATCTCAGCTGAATCCGTCATGACGGTGGCGACCACATCGTGCTCTGTCAGCTCGTAATACTTCGCCATCTTGATGGCACAGAGCATGTTGGCAATGCCGGAAATACCGAACAGTCCCAGCTGCCCCAGTGTCTCTTCCGGTACACCGGCGCTCTTCAGGTAAGCAATGCCTTCCGGCTCATTGAAAAGCCGAAGGACCTTCTGGGAATCTTCATCATCGATATCCACGACCAGGTCGGTGTTTTTCACATTGTGGATCCACGGAACATGCTTGTCGCCGATGCCCTCGATCCTGTGGGCGCCGAAGCCATTCTCCAGAAGCGTCGGACACTGCAGGGCTTCGCCTACACCGAGCTTCGCGGCGGGCAGAACATCCTTGATCCTGTCACCGGAGGCCATCGTTCCGGCAGATCCGGAAGTGAAGACGGCGCCGAACAGGCGGTCGCCCTCTTTCTTCATCAGGTCAAAGCTCTCCAGTATGGCATTGCCCGTCACATGATAATGCCACATGTAATTGCCCATCTCGGCAAACTGATTGAAGATCATGCAGTCAGGCTCCTGTTCCAGTTCATGTGTCTTGTCGAAGATCTCCTTGACGTTTGATTCGGAGCCGGGTGTGGCAATGATCTCACTGGCCACAGTCTCCAGCCACTCAAAGCGTTCCCTGCTCATGCCTTCGGGCAGAATCGCGACCGAATGGCATCCCAGAAGCTTTGAGTTGAACGCGCCGCCCCTGCAGTAATTGCCGGTGGACGGCCAGACCGCCCTGTGATAGGACGAATCAAACTGTCCCGTGACAAGAGGCGGAACCAGGCAGCCGAAGGAAGCGCCGACTTTATGGCATCCCGTCGGGAAATACTTGCCGACCATCAGCATGATTTTGGCTTTCACGCCCGTCAGTTCGGAAGGCAGCACGATGAAATTGGGTTTTCCGAAAAGGCCTCCCTTCTCCTTCGGTTCGTTTTTCCAGGTGATCCTGAACAGGTTCAGGGGATTCACATCCCAAAGTCCCACCTGTTTAAGCTGCTCCCTGATCTTCTCCGGAATCAGCTCCGGATCCTTCATCTGAGCAAGGGTGGGAATGATGATCTTCTGTTCCCTTGCCCTCTCGATGTTATGTGCTCTTCCCTCCTGATGAATGGTTAAATTAATCATATCTGCCTCCTGTTTCGCAAATGATTATAGAATATATTCCATTGTTGTCGATTTCACTTTCAGTCCCATCTTTTCATAGAAGCCTCTTGCGCTGTCATTTCCTTCCCAGACATTGAGCGTGATCTCATAGCAGCCGAGCTTCCGGGCCTCATCCTTTACATGGGCAAACAGCTGCTCTCCGAGATGCCTGCCGCGCATGGATGAATCCACACAAAGATCATCGATATACACAGACCGGAACGGCACCATATTGTTGGAGTTGGACTGATCGCGGATCGCGCAGAAAGCGTATCCCATCACCTGATCCTCCTCATTGACAGCCACGAACACAGGCAGAAGATCATTGCGCAGCATTTCCTCCAGCTCCTCATGTGTGTACTTGGTCGTCCCGGGAATGAAAATATCCGGCCGGATCGCGGCATGCAGTTCCAGCACCTGGGAGAGCAGGGCCAGAATGCCCGGTAT
>JAGCAV010000490.1 GCA_017652545.1 Lachnospiraceae bacterium | reverse complement strand
TTCCGGGAACATGATCTCGTCTATAAATGTATCATTAAACTCCGGCATGGACGCAAGCTCCAGAAACTCCGTTTCCTGCGCAGTTTTGGCCGCATAATCCCACATTTCCCCGTTCAGCAGCACATCCCTGGCGCCTTCACCGGCGGCATTTCCGATCGCGCGGATCCGGCCGCGCAATTCAGGCGGAATCAGACCGATCGTACAGGCGCTGTCGGGGGACAGAAAACTTCCGAAGGCCCCGGCCAGCCAGACCTGGCGGATCTCCTTCAGGTCGACAGACATCTTTTTTGCAAGAAGCTTGACACCGGTCGCGATCGCCGCTTTTGCAAGCTGCAGCTGACGGATATCTTTCCTGAGCAGGCGGATCTCCTCTCCTGTGGCGCTCTGCTGTGGTGTGGCCAGGAGAATGCTCTCAATCTCATCCATGTCACCGGTCTCATCCATCTGGCCGCTTTCCAGGAGCTGGGCTGTAATATCCAGCAGGCCTGATCCGCATATACCCCGTATCATTTCATTGCCGACCACTTCGAAAGTCCAGTGGTCTCCCTCCCAGACGGCTTTGCTGACAGTACCCGGGGCCCCGCGCATACCGCAGGAAATACCGGCTCCTTCAAAAGCAGGTCCTGCAGCAGTTGAGCACGCGGCCATACGGTGTTCTTTCCCCAGAACCATTTCACCGTTTGTCCCGATATCGATCAGAAGGGTCCATTCCTTTTGTTCAGCCAGTTTGGACGATACAAGGCAGGCAACGGTATCGGCCCCGACAAATCCTGCAATATTTGGAAGCATTGCCAGAAGCGCGCGCGGATTTGCATGAATGTCATAATCGGAGGCGCGCAGCATCATCCTTTCAGACACAGCGGGATTGTATGGCGCATGTACCAGGGAATCCACACTGAGTCCCAGGAAAAGATGATGCATACAGGTGTTTCCGGCAATGGAGATCAGGTAGATGTCATCTGTGGTGATCCCTGCCTGACGGGCCATCTGTAAAAGAAGCTGATCGATCGCTTCCCGTATGCAGCGGCTGACTGGTTCCGCCTCATGTTCAAGGGTATAGTTGGCCCTCGCGATGACATCTGCTCCGTATTGGGCCTGCGGATTCATGCAGCTGACGGTTGCACATGTCTGTCCTGTTTCCGCATTCAGAAGATAGCCGGCGACTGTGGTTGTACCGATGTCAAAGGCGGCCATGTAAGCGGAAAAAGGATCGGCACTGACATGAAGAACATGATCAGACACGATGGCTGCATACAGTTTCCCGGATTCACCTTTATGAGCGCGAAGCCACTCTTTGAGCTGAGGACCGATGAGGGACGAGATGGCGGGATCCGGCTGAAGATGTTCTGCCTGGAGGCCCGGGCACACAGAAACGCCTTCCGTAAACCTTGTCCAGTCAGAAACACTCTCCCCTGCAGGACATGGCCTGATGGGAATACGCACATAGCGAAGAAGCGGATAGACTGCCGCTTCCGTACTTTTTTCGATAAAGGCTTCCGTCAGGATCTGCGCATTGTCAGTATCAAGTCCGGCATCCGTTGTATCAATGACCATGCCGTCATCGGCTTTTTCCTGACATGCAAGGACATCCCCTCTTCCCTCGACCAGAACCCGGCATTTACCGCACTTTCCGAGTCCGCCGCAGGGGGCGTTGATGACCATGCCATCCCGGCGAAGCGCCTGCAGAAGTGTTTCATCGGGCTGTGAAAAGATGTAACGGTTTTCATTCTTAACAAAGATTTTATTCATAGGGGCCTCTGTGCAGCATCAGTCTGATTTAAAAATGACAGGCCGGATGCCGGCCTGCCATTCTTATTGTCATTGTTCCGATCATTTTATGCAACAAGCTCTTTTGCCTTTGCGGCTGCGGAAGCGGCATCTTCGGTATATGCATCTGCACCGATCTCGGCTGCAAATTCAGCGGTGATGGGAGCGCCGCCGACCATGATCTTGATATTGTTGCGGAAATCCTGTTCGTTCAGAAGAGCAACTGCATCTCTCAGAGCCGGCATTGTGGTCGTCAGCAGAGCAGAAAGAGCAATGATCTTGGTTTCCGGATTTTCCTTGTAGGCTTCAACAAAACGCTCGTGGGGAACATCAACACCCAGGTCGATGACTGTGAAGCCGGCACTCTCGATCATCATGGCAACAAGGTTCTTGCCGATGTCATGCAGGTCACCTGCAACAGTACCGATGATAACGGTACCCTTATTGGTGGTGCCTTCCTCAGCAAGCATCGGTTTCAGGACATCAACGCCCTTCTTCATGGCTCTTGCCGCAACCAGCATCTCGGGAACAAAGATCTCATTATTCTTAAAACGCTCACCGACCAGGTCCATGGCGCTGATCATCTTGTTCAGCACATCTACGGGAGCATCGCCCGCATCCAGGCAATCCTGTACAAGGCCCGGAACCAGTTTTGACTTACCGGCAGCAACTTTCTCAAACAGTTCATCCATAATAGCACTCATGATTTTAATCCTCCTTGATCATGTTCATGTAAGCTTGTTCCAGCCGCCTGGCAGCAGCCGGACAACCAGTTTTTTCCTGCGGCATGATTGCCGCAGCTTTTATCTTAAACAGTCTCCGCAAAATGACTGTTCAAAGATCTTTGATCATTATTTTTTGACCGGCCCTATTCTTCCTTCTCTGTAAGCGCCGATGTATTCCATGCAGTAATCATCCATGCCCAGAAGAGCCTCTGTCGCATAGATCAGCCCCAGCATATCCCTGTTGGTGGGATCAAGAATGGCACTGTCAAGACCGGCTTTCATAGCCAGAACGACAAATCCCCAGTTGACCAGTTTGCGGACCGGAAGGTTGAAGGAGATATTGCTGACGGCTGCGGTGATATGGATCCTGGGATACTGCCTGCGCACTTCTGAAATGACCTCTTCATTCATCGCAATGCCATCCTCGGAGGTGCAGAGCATTTCTACGAGGGGATCGATGTGGATACGCTTCGGCGCAATATCATATTCCTTTGCCTTGGCCATGATCTTGTCAAAGACTTTCAGGCGGTCTTCTGCGCATTTGGGAATACCCGTATCATCAGAAAGGAGTGCAATGACTTCCCAGTCCTTGTTTTCAGGCTGTGCCAGAATCGGGAAAATGACATCGATCTTGTCACCCTCACCGGATACGGAATTGAAAAGGCCGGGCCGTTTGCAGAATTTGTAAGCCTGCGCAAGAACATTGGCACTGGGGCTGTCTACCGAGATCGGAAGGTCTGTTACTTCCTGAATGCAGTCGATCATCCACTTGAGCGTTTCGACTTCCTGATCTTCCGGCACAGATGCACAGCAGTCAATAAAGGTAGCACCGGCTTCAGCCTGTATGCGGGCTCTTTCTTTGATCAGCTCCGCGTCACGATTAGCGATCGCTTCCGCAACAGCGGGTATGGAACCGTTAATCTTTTCACCAATGATAATCATAATAAGCCTCCCATTGATTAATCTTTTTCTACATGTGGTATTGTATCACAAGTATCCTTCTTCATCTATCCAACAAGGTATCCGCAATTCCTGATTATTTTACTACATTTTGTAGGAAGAATGCAATCATGATTTCCTGATGTCACGGAATTGAATATATGTGACAAAATAAAAATGTATTACAATGATAAAGGGGATTGCGGATACCCTTATCGTGCATAATTTACAAAGGAGGTATCATATGCTTACAGCAAGACAAAACATGGCAGAGGTCATAAGAGGTGGGACTCCCGATCGTTACGTCAATCAGTATGAAGCGATCCAGCTTCTCTTCCATCCCTTCATGATGCGCTCGCCGCTGCTGAAACCGGGGGATATGAATGTGGTCAATGCATGGGGTATTACGAACAGCTTTCCTTTCGGGACTCCCGGATCTTTCCCGGTTCACACGCCGGACAAGATCGTTATTCAGGATATCGAGCACTGGCAGGACTTTGTGCACGCACCGGACCTTCATTTCACTGACGAGGAGTGGGGTATCTTTGAGGGAATGTATAATTCAATTGAGACTTCAAAGGCTTATAAGGCAGTTTTTGTTGCCCCGGGACTGTTTGAACAGTGTCACCATCTTGGAGAGATACAGAACACGCTTGTTAATCTCTATGAGTATCCGGATGAGATGCATGACCTGATCAAATATCTGACAGAATGGGAACTTGAACTGGCTGAAGGGATCTGCT
>JAGCAV010000049.1 GCA_017652545.1 Lachnospiraceae bacterium | reverse complement strand
TATCACCATTGAAAACCCGGACAATGTGCGCAAGGGCATAGCGAAAATGATCGTGGACGGGAAGGAGATCGAAGGAAATGTGATCCCGTTCACAGGCGTAAAAGAACATGTGAAAGTCACAGCCGTTATGGGCTGAGGCACAGAACATAAGAACTTTCTTCCAGATAACATCTAAGCCAGGGGCCGAATTTGCCCCTGGCTTCTTTTCATGAGTTTTGGTTGGTTTCCCTGACGGCATGTGTCATTAGGTGGTGGACGCAGAGCGGGTGTGATATTCGACGCTTCTGCTGCCACAGGTTATGAACGCATGCCTGGGAATAGCAACCGGAAACTCACGAAAAACATCCGTTTATTCCTGTGCAGCCTCTGCTCCGACACAAATTAAGAAGGGGACGGCACTAAGCCGTCCCCAAAACAAATCCCTCAGATCTTCATGGCGATGTCCCAGGCTCCCCAGATTGCAGAGCGGACATTGCCTACCTTGCGGCAGTCGCCCAGCAGATGGACATGCTTTCCTTCCTCCGCCAGCGGTGTCGGATGATACCCGACGGACATGATCACAGAGTCTGCCGGAAGCGTGACCGGGTTTTTGTCCTTATCCTCGATCAGGACCTCGTCCGCACCGATCTGTTTCACAGCGGCGTTCAGGTAGACCGGAACCTCGTTGGTTTTGAAGCAGTCTCTCAGATAACTGGTATTGGCCAGGCACATGTTCTTGACTGCGATCAGGTCGTCCTTCATCTCAACGATCACAGGATGTTTTCCCTTGCGGAACAGATCCAGCGCGATCTCACAGCCGGTCAGACCGCCGCCGATGATCACCACATGATCTCCCGCCTCGCGTTTTTCCAGCAGGTAATCCGTAGCATCCATGGCGTATTCCGCCGCTCCGGGAATCGGGATCCGGTTTGCTTCGGCGCCGGTGGCTATGATGATCTCATCCGCATCAGGAAGGTGATCGGGTGTAATCTCGCTTCCCAGGTGGACTTTGACACCCTGCCGGCCGATCTGCCTGACAAGCCAGTGGATCAGCTGCTTGTCCTTCTCCTTGAAATCGGGCGCCGCGGCTGCTATGAAAATCCCGCCAAGCTCACTGCTCTTTTCGTACAGATCCACATCATGACCGCGCATGGCAAGGACGCGGGCCGCTTCCATACCGCCGATTCCGCCGCCTATGACCGCCACCTTTTTGGGATTCCTTGCCGGGCGGATCTTATACTTCCCGGACTGCATGGAGACCGGATTGACAGCGCACCGGCACATGCCGGCGGATTCGCTCAGATCCTGATCATTGGCTGTTCCGTTGTGCTTGGTCAGGTTGAAGCAGGCAGTGTGGCAGCAGATGCACGGACGAATATCCTGTTCTTTGTCGCGCATCAGCTTTGTGACCCAGCGGGGATCCGCCAGGAACTGCCGGCCGACTGCCATGGCATCGATACCGCCGTCGGCAATCGCCCTGGCGCCGACCTCCGGCTGCATGCGGCCTGCGCAGACCACCGGGATGTCAACAAATTTCCGGATGTGTTCCACATCTTCAAGATTGCAGTTCTGCGGCATATACTGTGGCGGATGCGCCCAGTACCAGGCATCGTAGGTCCCGTTGTCGCAGTTGAGCATGTCGTAGCCGGCATCCTGAAGGAACTTGACGGCTTTTTCCGACTCTTCCATATCACGCCCGATCTCCGCAAAGTCTTCTCCGGGCATCGCGCCGTACTGGAAATCCTTTGTCATGGAGCGTACAGAATAGCGCAGGGAGACCGGAAAATCCTCGCCGCAGCGGGATTTGATCTCCTGTACGATCTCAGCCGCGAAGCGATACCGGTTCTCGAAGGAACCGCCGTACTCATCTGTCCGCTGATTGCTGTATTTCAGGGTGAACTGATCCAGCAGGTACCCTTCATGCACCGCATGGACCTCCACACCGTCCACGCCGGCTTCCATGCAAAGGCGCGCCGTCTCTCCGAAGGCGTAGACAATGTCATGAATCTCTTTCTGCGTAATAGCCCGGGTCGTCACATCATCCGCCCAGCGATTCGGCAGCACGCTTGGCGCCGCTGTCAGGTACTCGGCATCGATGATCGGACTGGCGATCGTATTGAGAACCTTATTTTTCGCCAGCATGGCCAGCGGCGCGGTGAGTGCCATGGACCGGCCGAAGCCGGCTGTCATCTGGACAAAAAACCTGGCCCCGGTCTTGTGGAATTCATCCATGAATTCCTTCAGTTCCCTGAATTTTCTCTTGTTCTGGTACAGCCATTTGCCTCCCAGCATGTCCTTCACCGGAGCGATGCCCGGGATGACGAGGCCGCAGTTGTTTTTTGCAATGTTCAGAAGAAGCTTCGCCGCTTCCCTGTCGAAATGGCTGCCGAGAGGCTCCATCCATCCGAAAATACATGTTCCGCCCATAGGAGCCAGCACGATCCTGTTCTTGATCTCCAGATCCCGGATCTTCCAGGGCGTAAACAGCGCTTCATACTGTTGTTTCATAATCTTCCCAATCCCTTCTTCCTTCTGCTTTCGGGATCCCCCGGGAGTCCCGCCGCATTGCCTATCCCTTTTTCTTTCCAAGATGAAGTTCTTTCATGCCTTCCACCTCGTCACAGACGCTCTTCATGGAGCAGTGCCCGCAGTCCGTCGGCAGGCCGTCCAGGATATGCGTCAGCGTACGGGTGATGTCATCCACTTTTCCCGCAAAAGGCTGCAGTTTTTCCACCACCTCCCGGTCCGTCGCAAAGATCATGCGTACATGTTTTACGAGAGGGATCTTCCTGTATTTCCTGATATAGGTCCCCCCGATATACCTGAAGCTGATCCCGGCTCTTGCCGCCGCGCGGCTGACCCGTACCTGTTCCTGGTTGGTGGTGGATGAGACCCTGACCATATAGCCGGCCGGAAACACATGGTACCGGATATACTCTATACTCCGGATGGCTTCATAAGCCTGCTCTGTATCCTCTGTCTCCTTCAGATCATCCACCTCCAGAAGCACGATCCTGGAAAACGGTACATCCTGCGTGATCTGCGGAAGATCCGGTCCGCAGATGATGATCTCATCCCGCGGAATCAGATCCGAAGTGGTCACACAGGTATAGTTGACGGAAGGATTCCCCCCGCCGCCAAGCTCGAAGACTGTATCGCGATGCATGATCAGCTCGCTCTCCCCGCGGTCTTTCCAGACCCGCCCGCCCTCAAAGGGGCAGACTGTCCCTCCTGCATCCGAAACGATCTGCTGTGTCTCCTGAATGATGGAATCGTACAGTTTCACGCCTGCTTAAGCCTCCCTTTCCCGCTTTTTTCGACGCTGCACCAGCTAGAAATGAATGTCCTGCTTTTTCCGGTCAAAAATCTGATTGACTCTCCGATAAGCCCACTCCATCACCTTCTGATCCATGTTCCAGAAATACACCACAAAGAGGATGCCGGTCATGATCAGAAGGATCTTTATCAGGACCCACAGTAATTTTAATATTCCCTTATTCATATCATGCCAGTCCCTTCTGTCTGTCATGCCATTCCTTTTTGTCTGGCAAACTCAGCAGCGCCAAGAGCACCCATCAGCTGCGGATCCACAGACAGTTCCACAACCTTCAGTTTCAGCACATGCTCGATCGCCGCTTTCAGACCATCATTTTTCGCGCAGCCTCCTGTCAGCGTGATGGAGTCCGTCGCGCCTGCCTTTTTGGCCATGACAAAACATCTCTTTGCCACCGCCATCTGGATACCTGCAGCGATCTCATCCATCGGTTTGCCCTCGCCCACAAGCGTGATCACTTCCGACTCCGCGAACACCGTACACTGTGCCGTGATCGGGATCACGTTTTTGGCAGTCAGGGAAAGCTTTGAAAAATCGGACAGGCTCATCTCAAACGAACGGGCCATAGCCTCATAAAAACGTCCCGTACCAGCCGCGCATTTATCATTCATGGCAAAGTTCTTGACGGTGCCGTCCGTATCGATCGCTGCTTTCAGACCATCATTTTTCGCGCAGCCTCCTGTCAGCGTGATGGAGTCCGTCGCGCCTGCCTTTTTGGCCATGACAAAACATCTCTTT
>JAGCAV010000489.1 GCA_017652545.1 Lachnospiraceae bacterium | reverse complement strand
TTAAAGGCTTCCACGGACACATTCCGGACGGTATACCCGTTTGCTGCGGCATATGAATCCGCGATCGGGTTAACAGATGCGAAGTAAGCCTTCCTGTCAGGGAAGGCAGCAATGAAATCCCGGAAGAACTGAATGTAGGAATCGACATTTCCAAGATCGTTTACACCAAAGCAGAAGACAATACCGGCATTGGGATGCGCTGCCATGGCTTCCTGCAGATATGAGTAGCCCTCACCGGCCATACAGGAATAACCGGCGGATACCTTTCCGATGTATGTGCACCCTCCGGCTGAATAAGCCAGGCCGATCGTCCGGGAATCCCCATAGAAGATCATGGAAATCTCCTCGAGATCTGTCTGCGCATCTCCGGCATATGCACAGAACGCAAAGAATAGCCAGATGACCGGTATGGCAATCAGCAGGTGAAGCTTTCTTCGAAGATGATTTATCATGGCGTGGTCTCCGTTGTTCCGGTTCACTGTCGGCAGTTTCATCATAATACAGCAAATTCCGAATGGAAAGACATTTTGCCAGCCATTCGAACAAAGGAGACGATCATGTAAGTGGAGAGAACTATGTGTTGCTTCTGACAGGAACATATGGTAAAGTAATGTGACTTGAACGAAGCAAAAATGATGCTGACAGCGTCGATTTTGGGCGGATCATATGATCGGGACGTTCAATGACAAATGACAACACAACAGAAACATATGAGATACAGGAGGCTATAATGAGACAGCTATCACTGAAACTGCTGGCTGAAACGGTGACCCTCAGGCGCAAGGCACTGAAAATGTCCCAGTCTGCCCTCGCGCAGAAGACGGGTATGAACAGATCTGTTCTGTCCAGAATGGAGGCGGGTACTTACAGTCCGTCCGTGGACCAGCTGCTCGCACTGAGCCAGGTTCTGGGTTTTCCGGTCGGGGATGTGATCCTGGAGGCCGGGGCGGAGAGAAAACCGGACCATACGATGAACCGGGATGCGGATCATGACGCGCACGCAGACGCTGTGCGCAGGGCGGATCAGGCGGCAGACCGATCCGGGGATCGTTCCGCGGAAGAAGGGAACGGACTGGTTTCCGGAAGAAAGAAAATTGCGGTCGCGGGCACCGGATATGTGGGTCTGTCCCTTGCGGTCCTGCTCTCACAGCATCACGATGTCACGGCGGTGGACATTGTGCCGGAAAGGGTAGAGAGGATCAACGCCTGGATCAGTCCCATCCAGGATGAATATATAGAGAAGTTCATGGCAGAGCATGAAGAGAGATCTCTTTCCCTGAAGGCAACGACAGACGCCTTTCCGGCATATGCGGAGGCGGATTTTGTGATCGTCGCCGCGCCGACCAACTATGACCCGAAGACGAATTTCTTTGACTGCAGCGCAGTGGAGAGCATGCTCCGGGCGGTCAGGGAAGCGACGGACGAAAAGGCGCACAGGCCGACGGTCGTGATCAAATCCACGATCCCGGTCGGCTATACGGTCCATGTGAGAGAGAAGACAGGTATGGACAATATCATTTTCAGCCCGGAGTTTCTTCGTGAATCGAGAGCCCTGTATGATAATCTCTATCCTGCCCGCATTATCGTCGGATCTGATGAGATGAATGCACCCAAAGCCCGGGAATTTGCAGCCCTTCTTCAGCAGGGCGCTGTAAAGGATGATGTCCCTGTGCTGTTCATGGGCACCACGGAGGCGGAAGCGACCAAGCTGTTCGTGAATACCTATCTTGCCCTGCGCGTCAGCTTTTTCAATGAGCTGGACACCTATGCCGAGGTCAAGAGCCTGAAGACGGCGCCGATCATACAGGGCGTATGCCTGGATCCGCGTGTGGGAGATTATTACAACAACCCTTCCTTCGGATACGGCGGATACTGTCTTCCGAAGGATACCAAGCAGCTGCTGGCCAATTACCGGGATGTGCCGGAGAACCTGATCCAGGCGATCGTGGAGAGCAACCGGACACGAAAGGACTTCATTGCCGACAGAGTGCTGGAGATCGCCGGGTTCTACACAGCCTCGTCAGCCTACAACAC
>JAGCAV010000488.1 GCA_017652545.1 Lachnospiraceae bacterium | reverse complement strand
GCCTTCACCGCCGCCTTTGGCATGGACAGGCTGGATTTCGGGTCCCTGATCGGGTACTATTCGATCGAGTGCGGCAATGTGCTGGGAATCTGCGGCGCCTTATATGCGTCTTACTGCGCGGTCGACATCCTCAGCAAGGAGGAGAGGGGAAAAACGGCGGAGTTCCTGCTGACACACCCTGTAAGCCGGGCGCGCATTCTGGCGGAGAAGCTGCTGGCGGTATTCATTCTGATCACCGCCCTGAATGCGGTCACATATGTGACTGCCGCTGTATCCGTGGTCGTGATCGGGGAAGAGGTCCCCTGGCGGGAAATGAATCTCATGCATCTTGCCTATTACCTGATGCAGCTGGAACTGGGCGGAATCTGCTTCGGAATCTCCGCTTTTCTGATCAGGGGAAGCCTGGGCGCCGGCCTGGGACTGGCCGCGATCCTGTATTTCCTGAACCTGATCGCCAACATTTCCAGATCCGCGAGATTTCTCAAATACATAACCCCGTTCGGGTATTGTGACGGCGCGGATATCTCGACGTCGGGAAAACTGAACGGGGTCATGATCGCGATCGGAGCAGCCATCTGCGCGGCGGGGATCATTGCCGCCTTCAGGAAATACTGCCGCAAGGATATACAGTGACGCAGGCAGTAACTGCAGTTACTGTACTGCCCTGTGAAGAGCCGGCGGCAGGCCAGGCCTTAATGCCGCTGATCCATATTGTCGTAGGTCTCACAGAACCGGCACGCGAAGGAGGGCTCCTCACCTGCCGCATAGAGATGGGAGATGTCGCCGATTCTGGCGGCGCGGAAGGAGACCTGCCCGCGGACGCGCTCTTCCGAGTAGACGTCCGTGACCGATGACGGCGCCATGGCCAGTGCATGCAGCAGGATGAAAGGCGACACATTCCAGAGATGGGAAAGCATCACGGCAGTGATGCCGAAATGGCAGAAAAGGACAATGGTGTCATTCCGCCCCTGCTTTGTGACATACATGCCGCCATCCCGGATGTAGCCGTACTGCGCAAGCAGCGCATCCAGACCGCGGCAGGTCGCGTCGTATACCGCTTCCATATCGGAGGCTTTGGCTGTCGGCATCTGCCGCCAGGCATCCTTTTCAAAGTTCCGCTCGTCGCGCATCCAGGCCGATGGGAGCATGTCCCACACAATGCGCGGCTGCCAGGTTCCGTCCGGATTTCGGGATGTGTTGGGATATGCCTCCTGCAGATAAGAGGATCCGCTGACGTCAAGCTCGGCTGAAAATTCCTGCAGCCAGTCCAGAACGACCGCTTTTCTGCCAAGCTTTTCCAGTGTGGGCTGTGCCGTTTCAAGAGCCCGGCCCAGAGGAGAAACATAGAAACCGGTGACAGGGATGGAGGAAAGCCGTGAGGCCACGAGCAGTGCTTCCTTTTTACCCTTCTCCGTAAGTCTGTCTTCGACATAGTCAGGTTCGCCGTGGCGGACAAAGATGATTCGCATACGATTCAGGCTCCTTCATGAATGCTGTGATCTGACTGTTCTCATGTGAGTAACTTTACCGCAGACGGCGTAACGGCGCAATACCTTTCAAGTTGGGTATAGGTTTTGTGCATGGTATGTGGTAGAATAGAAACGCATATAACAGATTGTGCCGGATACGGCAAAGAGGAGAAGCGTTATGGCGGAAAAAGCAGCAAAGACAGCAAAAGCTGACAAACAGGTCAAAACGGCAAAGGCTGTGAAGACAGAAAAGACAGAGAAGACCGACAAGCAGACCAGGGCGGCAAAATCAGTGAAAGCGGCGAAACCGGCAAAACCAGAGAAACCAGAAAAAGCGGCAAAACCGGCAAAACCGGAGAAAACGGTATCTGTGGATAAGGGAGCCGGCCCGTTCACGATCTGCCTGGATGTGGGCGGAACCAAAGTGCTGGGCGTGATCTTTGATAAGAAGAAACAGATCGTATACAGGCTGAAGAAAAGATCCACGGAAGGCGGATCCATGTCCAACGACGTGGAGAAGGTGATCGTTGATGTGGTCACGGAGATGCTGGCCGCGTCCGGGATCAGGAAAAGCCAGGTCCGTGCGGTCGCTTCCTGCGCGCCGGGCGTGATCGACCAGGATAAGGGCATTGTCCTGTTCACACCCAATCTTCCGTGGCGCAACTATGATATGAAAAAGTCCATGGAAGAGAAACTGGGACTTCCCTTCTTTGTCGGCAATGATGTGAACCTCGGCGTACTTGGCGAGTATAAGTACGGTGTGGCACGGGGCTATACCGATGTGGCCGGGCTTTTTGTGGGTACCGGCATGGGCGGCGGCCTGATCCTTGACGGCAGGCTGTACACCGGAAATCAGTTCAAGGGAGCCGAGTGCGGGCACATGATCCTGGATCCCGAAGGCCCGCTGTGCAACTGCGGACAGCGCGGATGCCTGGAAGCCTTCTCCAGCAAGCAGGGCATGTCCGCCTATATCCGTCAGCAGGTATCCCGCGGCAGGGAGAGCATGATGGCCGATGCGGTCACCTCCGGTGTTTTCAGGAGCAAGGCGCTCAAGAAAGCGCTGGCCGCGCATGATCCGGTCGCGGAGGAAGCCGTGGACCGCGCCTGCCATTATCTGGCGATCGCGACAGGCAACCTGATCAATATTTTCAGCCCGCAGCTTATCATCTACGGCGGCGGTGTGATCGAAGCGGAAGGCGACCGTTTCCTTCAGAAGATCCTTGCTGAAGTGGACCGCTACTGCATGCCGTCGATCCGCTCGACCGTGGAGATCAAAAATGCCGCGCTTGGAGACGACTCCGTGGTCTACGGCGCGCTGGCCTTGGCTGAAGAACAGCTGAAATAAAGTGTGGAGTCTGGAGAGTTGAGAGTGGAATTTAATTCCGAACTCGGGAAAGAAAAAACAGAACACAAAACAGAACAGCTGACGGCGATCAATGAGCCGCTGCTGGCATGGTACCGCAAAAGCGCCCGGGTCCTCCCATGGAGAGAGGATCCGAGCGCTTATCATGTGTGGGTCTCGGAGATCATGCTGCAGCAGACGCGGGTCGAAACGGTCAGGCCGTATTACGAGCGTTTTCTGAAGGCGCTGCCCGGCGTCCGGGACCTCGCAGCCTGCCCGGAGGATTCGCTGCTCAAACTCTGGGAAGGCCTGGGATACTACAGCAGGGTCCGGAATATGCAGCGCTGCGCGCAGATGATCGTGCGGGATTTTCAGGGCTGCTTTCCGGAGGATGAAAAGACGCTTCTTTCACTTCCCGGGATCGGCCCTTACACGGCGGGCGCCATCGCGTCCATCGCTTTTGGCAGACCCGTTCCGGCCGTAGACGGAAATGTGATGCGGGTGATCAGCAGGATCACGGGCAGCCGTGCGGACATTCTGCTTCCGGAGACAAGGAAGCGGATCGACGCGGCGCTGCGGGAGAGCCTGCCCGTGCATGACGCGGGCGCGTTCAACCAGGCGCTGATGGATCTTGGCGCCATGATATGCCTGCCGGGGAAAAATGCCGGATGCGCCGGGTGCCCGCTGTATGACAGATGCGTCGCAGGCCCCAAAGAGCTGACAGATCAGATCCCGGTCCGGAATGTCAGGACGAAAAAGAAAAAGCAGGAGCGGACCGTGCTGGTGATCCGGGACGGAACGAGGACCGTCCTGGTCAGAAGGGTGGAAAAAGGCCTGCTTGCCGGCCTGTATGAACCGCCCTGCCTTGACGGGAAAGCCGGAGCAGATGAAGCGCTCGCGTATCTTCGCAGCCATCAGCTTTCGCCGCTTCGCATCCGGAAGCTTCCGGATGCCGGACATGTCTTTACACACCTGGTCTGGGAGATGACAGGATTTGAGATCCTGGTGGAAGACATGGCGGAAAGTGCCCTGCCGGAGACGGAGCCGCCACGGCAGATGCCGGCCGGAGAGTGGTTCGCCGTCAGGACCGGGCGGATCGGAGAGGCATATGCCATTCCTTCCGCTTACCGGGCTTATGTGCCTTACATGACATGCGAATAGATCATCTTTTACATTAAATCTTTCTAAATTTTGGGAATTTTTAGCGAGATTCCCGTGCGGACCGGATTATTGTGGTATGATATGGAACAGAACTCTCCCGGCAGCGGTACAGGGCCGGGGCGTCTTTTAACCGATACGGGTCTGATATACCCGAATGGTCTCGCGGGAGATGTGGAATGAAGCTGAGAACACGCCTGGTGATAGCGCTGCTTACCATGATCCTCGGACCGGTGATTCTGTTTATACTCCTGGCGTTTCTGTTCGGAAGCGTGAAGGGGCGTTCTCTTGAACGGGAGTACGGCGTGGAATTCTCTTTTAACTATCTGGTCAATTCGCCTCAGATCATGAGCGAGTCGACCCAGAAAGTCTGGGATGAGATGCAGGCTGTATCAATGGATGATCCGGACCGGTTCCTGAACTTTGCCTATCTGGAGGAACTGAATGACATGCTGGAGGACAAGCTGTCCTACCTGCTGCTCATCCGGGAGAACGAAATCTATTATCAGGGAATCAGGGAAAATCAGAGCGACCTGGTACAGGCGCTTCCGGATTATGACGAAGGGGAGGAGACCGGAAAAGGCGTCTACGTCGGCGGACGGCACAAGGCCGTTGTCAAGCAGCTGGATATGAAGTTTTCTGACGGCACCCGGGGAAGCGCATTCGTCGTGACATCCACAGAGGCGGTCATGCCTCAGATCCGCGTCATCATGGCGGAGGTGATCCTGTGTGTGATCCTGGTCCTGGCTGTAACGGCCGCAGGCCTTGTCATGTGGATCCACCAGGGGATCAACGCGCCGCTTCACAATCTGCAGGAAGCCACAAAGAGGATTACAGAGGGAGACCTGGACTTCACGCTTCATGCGGAAGGGAAGGATGAGATCAGCGAGCTGACCCGGAACTTTGAAACCATGCGCAGCCGTCTGAAGGAATCGGAGGAGGAGAGGGAGCGCTTCGACAAGGAAAACCGGGAACTGATCAGCAATATCTCTCACGACCTGAAGACGCCGATCACCACGATCAAGGGATATGTGGAAGGAATCATGGACGGCGTGGCGGACACGCCGGAGAAAATGGACCGCTACATCCGCACGATCTACAATAAGGCCAATGACATGGACCGGCTGATCAATGAGCTGACGTTCTATTCCAAGATCGATTCGAACCGGATCCCCTACAATTTTACGCGGCTGAATGTGGTGGATTTCTTTGACGACTGCGCAGAGGAGCTGTCCATAGACCTGGAGGAGAAGAACATCACGTTTTCCTATGAGGTGAATGTCCCCAGGGATACGCGCATCATTGCCGATCCGGAGCAGATCAAGCGGGTCATCAACAACATTGTGGACAACAGTGTCAAATATATGGACAAGCCCGTGGGCCGCATCGAGCTTCGGGTGCTGGATGCAGGAGACTTCATCCAGGTGGAGATCGAGGACAACGGAAAAGGAATCGAGGCAAAGGACCTGGTCAATATCTTTGACCGTTTCTACAGGACGGACCAGGCCAGGACGACCCGTGAGGGCGGGAGCGGCATCGGACTTTCCATTGTCAGGAAGATCATTGAGGATCACAGCGGCAAGATCTGGGCGGGAAGCCATATAGGCCGCGGAACGACCATGTATTTCGTCATCCGCAAATATCAGGAGACGGCGGTGTAAAAGAGTGTGGAGAGTTTAGAGTTAAGAGTTAAGAGTTGAGAGTTGAGAGTTAAGAGTTAAGGGCCGGGCGCCTGGCGCCCGGCGCATGGAAACCATATTTACCGGGAGATACAGATGAGCAGAGTATTGATTATTGAAGATGAAATGCCGATCGCGGAACTGGAACGGGATTACCTGGAACTGTCCGATTTTGAGGTGGTGATCGAAACAGATGGCAAGGCAGGCCTGGAGCGTGTGCTTTCGGAGGATTTTGACATCCTGATCCTGGACCTGATGCTGCCGGGCATGTCGGGTTTTGATATCTGCCGTGAAGTGCGGGAGCAAAAGGAGATGCCCATTATTCTGGTGTCCGCCAGAAAGGATGACATCGATAAGATCAGGGGTCTCGGCCTGGGCGCCGATGACTATATCACCAAGCCCTTCAGCCCGAGTGAGCTGGTCGCCAGGGTGAAGGCGCATCTGACCCGGTATGACAGGCTGACGCGGACAAGCGCGCAGGAGAACGAGATCATTGAGATCCGGGGGCTGAAGATCGATAAGGATGCAAGGCGCGTCTGGGTCGACGGGGAGGAAAAACCATTTACGACCAAGGAGTTTGATCTGCTGACCTTCCTGGCGCAGAACCCCAACCGGGTGTTCACCAAGGACGAGCTTTTCCGGGAGATCTGGGATATGGAATCGATCGGCGACATTGCTACGGTCACCGTGCACATCAAGAAGATCCGGGAGAAGATCGAGAAAAGCACTTCCAAGCCGGAGTACATCGAGACGATCTGGGGCGTGGGATACCGCTTTAAGATCTGAAGGACCGGCAGCATATGATAAGGGCATTGTTTTTGCAGGACAATGCCTTTTGTTTTGGGAGAAGACAGATGAGTTACGGACAACAGGTAGAATATCTTTACGAAGACGAACATATTCTGGTCTGCCGGAAGCCGGCCGGACTGGCGGTGCAGAGCGCCGGGCTTGGGACGATGGATCTGGAAAGCCTGCTGATGAATCACCTGGCTGAACAGGCGGAAAAGAAAAGCCGGGCGGCCAAAGAACCGGGCAACAGGCAGAGGAAAGCGTCAGAGGGCGGACGGCCGTGGCTGGGAGTTGTCCACCGGCTGGATCAGCCGGTGGAGGGGCTGCTGGTATTTGCGAAAAATCAGGCTGCCGCCGCTTCTCTGAGCAGACAGGTCCAGGACGGGCGCATGAAAAAGGAATATCTCGCGCTGGTCACGCCTGCCGGGCAGGGCAGGACGCTTTTGTCTGAGCTGGGTACGGACAGGGAAATGTGCCTGGAGAACTGGCTGATCAAAGACGGGAAAGCGCACGTTTCCAGGGTGGCACGGGCCGGAGAGAAGAACGCGAAAAAGGCGGTCCTTTATTTTTCCTGCCTGCCGGAGGACGAATGGACCGCGGCGCCCTCCGCGAAGGACGCCGGACAGGCGCTGCTGAGGATCCGGCTGATCACCGGGAGGCATCATCAGATCCGGGTTCAGCTGTCCCATGCGGGACTTCCGATCGCGGGGGACCGCAAGTATGGCAGCAGTGAAGGAAGGATCCCGGATCCGTCCTTTGTCTGTCTGAGCGCATGCCAGCTGTCCTTTGTCCATCCGGCTTCCGGAAAACCGCTGTCGTTCCGGATGAAGCCGTCGTTTTTGCTGTAAACCGGAAAGAGGACAGGTTTTTTATTGCCTTGACGAAGAACGTTTGTTATACTTCTGACGTATCATGGAATTTTTATAACCAAAAATAAAGGCGGCACGCCGGGACCGGAGGGGGTGATAAAGCGATGATAGAAGAAACGATACGCGCTGTGAAGGATGCGGAGGCCAAAGCGGAACAGCTTTTGTCCGACGCGAAAGCCAAAGCGGACGGGCTGATCAAGGAGGCCCAGGATAAGGTGGCAGAGAACGCCAAAGCAGCAAAAGAGCAGGCAAAAAGCGCAGCGGATGCCCTGATCGAGAAGGCAAAGGCGGAAAATGAGGCAGTGTTTGCCCAGGCTGAAGAAGAAGCTTCGAAAGAGGCTCAGGAGCTTGGACAGGCCGCAGCCGCCAATGAGGACAAGGCTGTAGCGATGATTATCGAAGAGGTTTTGTCTTGACGCGACAGTCTTAAAAGACATGAAGAAAGGCGGGTTTTTGCGTGGCTATTGTTGAGATGCGCAAGCTTAGCATCTGCGCAAACAAGAAAATCCGTAAGAAGATACTGGAAACGCTTCAGAGCATGGGCTGTATGGAAGTGAGCACCTTCATGCCGGAGGAAGAGGGTCTTACCACCATGGATACCCGGGCACAGCAGGCACAGTTCGAAAAGAACGCCCAGATGTTCGACAAGGCGCTGGACATACTGGATACCTATGCCCCGGAGAAAAAGGGGTTTGCTCTTTTTACCGGAAAGGAGCCGGTCACCAAGGCTTC
>JAGCAV010000487.1 GCA_017652545.1 Lachnospiraceae bacterium | reverse complement strand
TATACAAAGTTCGCCAACATGGAGAAAGGGCGCGGAAACTATCGCCGGGAAGGCTGAGAGAGATCTTTCATACGACAAAAAACCAGGCAGGGGCTTTGCCCCTGCCTGGCCTGTTTTCATGCATCACACATTCAGTTCAAGCGTCCGCCCGCTGCGCTGATACCGGTGGAAAGAAATGCCGGCCGTCTGGAGCATCCGCTTGGAAGCCAGAACGGAGACCGTATCGGCATACTTGTCATCATCATAGATCAGCTCGCTGATTCCCGCCTGGATGATCGCCTTGGCGCACTCGTTGCACGGGAAAAGCGTGACATACATCTTGGCGCCTTCGAGTGAACCGCCCCTGTAATTGAGAATGGCATTCAGCTCGCTGTGAACGACATAGACATATTTGGCGTCAAGCCCCTGTGCCTCCCGGCTCCAGGGAAAGACATCATCTGAACAGCCGCGCGGAAAACCGTTGTAGCCAATCGAAAGGATCTTGTTGTCACGGCTGACGATGCAGGCGCCGACCTGCGAATTCGGATCCTTGGAACGCATGCCGGCCAGGTGGGCAACGCCCATAAAATATTCATCCCATGTAATGTAATCCTGTCTTTTATCACTCATGACATACTCCGTTTTTCCGCTTGATCCGGCATGGCCGGGGCAGTTATTTGGTTCCGAAGATCCGGTCTCCGGCGTCGCCCAGACCGGGAACGATATATCCGTGATCATTCAGGTGATCATCCATGGCAGCGATGTAGATGTCAACATCCGGATGCGTCTCCTGCATTTTTTTAACGCCTTCGGGAGCCGCGATGATGCACATGAAGCGAATGTTTTTGCAGCCGTGATTCTTGAGCATGGTAATGGCAGCCGCAGAGGAACCGCCGGTCGCGAGCATCGGATCCACAACGAAAACCTCACGCTCCGCGCAGTCCTCGGGAAGCTTGCAGTAGTATTCCACGGGGTTGAGGGTTTCCGGGTCACGATACAGTCCGATATGTCCCACCTTGGCACTGGGGATCATATCAAGCATGCCGTCAACCATGCCGAGTCCTGCGCGCAGGATCGGTACGATCGCAAGCTTCTTTCCTGCCAGCTCCTTGACGGTCGTATCACAGATCGGTGTGGTGATCCGTACGTCCTGCAGCTTCAGATCCCTGGTGGCCTCAAAACACATCAGCTTGGCTATTTCGGAGATAAGTGCCCTGAAATCCCTTGTCCCGGTCTCGATCCTTCTGATGATGCCAACCTTATGCTGTATTAACGGATGGTCTAAAACAATCACTCTGGACATTTAAGTATCCTCCTCTTTTATGATCTCGGCCAGCGCGAGAAGCATGCCCCGGAGCTGGTCATAACACTGCTCATAGTCATCTTCCGAGCCCCCGTAGGGGTCCGGCACATCCTGCCTGGCATCAATGTATTCACCAAGTGTATACAGGTTGACGGCATCAGGACGTTTTTCCAGGATCTGGTCGCGATAGACAGCCTGCGTGGTCAGAACCAGTGTGCGCTCGTCAAAATCCGCGTCAGAGAACGGGCTGCTTACGTGATCGCCTCCGGTCAGTCCGTGCCTTTCCAGGATCCTTGTGGTCATGTCGGAGACGGGCTCCGGAAACAGAACGATCAGGCCCTTTGACTCTACCAGGATGTCATCCAGGAGAAGGAGATCCTGCATGATGGCCTCTGCCATAGGTGCCACCGATGTATCAGATTTATCTACGAATATGAGTTTATCAAATCGTTTCAAAAAATCCCCCCTTCCTTATACATGAATGACCTTGCCGCCGGCCGCTTTCAGCAGACGGTTCATGATCGCCTGGCCGAGCTGCGGCGTATCAAAGGCTTCAGAATAGATCTGCGTTACATCCAGCTGATCAAATTCCCTCAGCACAGCAAAGAGACCGGCGGCAATCTGCTGTTCATCCCTGAGAGAACCGAGCGTTCTGACCACACCGCCTGTATAGTCTGCCGCGTCTTCCAGACAGGTAATGATGCCGGTCTTTATGCCGGCCTGCAGATTGGAAACGGTCTTTTCGCGGATCAGCGCGATGACTTTTTCGCGGTCTCCCTCCACGACAGCCAGATCGGCTTTCGGCGCGTAGTGTCTGTATTTCATGCCGGGCGCCTTAGGCCTGGCATCCGCCGATATTCCGGCGATCCCCGGATCGATGCCGACGTCTGTGCCAAGCGCCTGCTGGAGCATTTCCCGGCTGATAAAACCGGGCCTGAGAATGACGGGATGATCCTCTGTCAGGTCAACGATCGTGGATTCCAGGCCGATCGCCACACTTCCGCCGTCAATGACGGCATCGATCCGCCCGTTCAGGTCTTCCATCACGTGACTGGCTCTGGTCGGGCTCGGTCTGCCGGAGGCGTTGGCGCTGGGCGCTGCGATATACCCGCCGCCGCTTCTGATCAGCGCAAGCGCGACAGGGTGATCCGGCATCCGGACGGCAACGGTCTCCAGACCGCCGGTCGTTGCCTTCGGTACCAGGGCGCTTTTGTGCAGGATCATTGTCAGAGGACCGGGCCAGAAGTGCTGTGCAAGGACCCGGGCAGAATCCGGAATACCGGAAACGATGGCCGGAAGATGCGCCATATCAGCGATATGGACAATCAGCGGATTATCGGAAGGTCGTCCCTTCGCGGCATATATTTTTTTGGATGCATCAGCCCGGAGTGCGTCGCCGCCAAGCCCGTATACGGTTTCTGTTGGAAAAGCGACCAGGCCGCCCTGTCTGATAATGGTGCCGGCCTGCCTGATTCCATCCGGATCAGGTCCTCCCGTCATGTCAAATAAAAGTGTATTCATGGTCTATAGTATACCACCCGGGATGAAATATGGAAACCCTGGGTTTCATCTTGTCGTTTCATAAAGAAGATGGACGTGAAACGCTGAAAAACCATAGACGGAACAGGCAGAACATGATATAACAAAAAAGCGGGCTTTTACTGTTATAACTATATTACTGCAATCACAGGTGACGGTATCCGAAAACAGTGGTATAATAGTAAAGCTATGCACAAGCGGAGGCATTCGGTATGGCTGGGTGCTTCAGAAAGAATTAGATCAGGAGAGGGTTTAGGTTATGGATGAACTGAAAAACGAAGTACTGGAACAGGCAGAAAGTGATGTTGCTCCCGTAGAGGCAGTGGAAGAAACCGTTTCCGCAGAGGCAGTGGAAGAAACCGCTCCCGCAGAAGCTGCGGCAGAGACAGCACCCGCGCAGGCGGCTCAGGAGGAAGCTCCCGCACAGGCAGAAGAAGAGGCGGCACCTGTTCCGGAGGAACAAACAGACGCCGCACCGGCAGCGGAAGAAGCGCCGGCGCCTGAAGAGAAGGAAGCAGACGCTCCGTCTGAGAGCATGGACGATTATGCCACAGAGCTCGAGGCTTCTTTCCGGAAGATCAATGAGGGCGACAAGCTGACCGGTACTGTTATTTCGGTGACAGATGATGAGATCATCGTGGATCTTGGCTATTATACCGATGGAATCATCCGTCTGGACGAAGCCAGTGACGACCCCTCCTTCTCCCTGAAAGACAGGGTTCAGGTCGGTCAGAAGATTACCGCTACGGTCGTCCGCAAGGATGACGGCGCGGGCCACATCCTGCTGTCCATGAGGGAAGCCGCTCAGCTGATGGCATGGGATCGCCTTAAGGAACTGAAGGAGACCGGCGCCAATGTATCGGTGAAGATTTCCGGTGTGACGAAAGCCGGCGCCATCGCCAACCTTGAGGGTATGAGAGCGTTTATCCCGGCCTCCAAGCTTTCGCTCGGGTACGTGGAAGAAGACGATCTTGCCAACTGGATCGGAAAATCGATCGAGACCCGTGTGATCGAAGCCGAACAGGAAGGAAAGAAGCTGATCCTTTCCGCGAAAGAGATCCTTCGCGAAAAGCAGAGGGAAGAGCGCAAGGCAAGGATCGCCGGCGTTGAGGTCGGAACCGTGACAGAGGGCAAGGTTGAGACCATCAAGCCCTACGGCGCGTTCGTGAATCTTGGCGACGGCCTTTCAGGACTGGTTCATGTTTCACAGATCTCCCAGAAGCGGATCAAGGATCCGGGAGAGGTTCTGAAAGAAGGCGATACCGTCAAGGTTAAGATCATTGCCAACAAGGACGGCAAGATCTCTCTGAGCATGAAAGTGCTTGAGGAGGCTCCGGTACAGGAGGTCCGCGAAGAGAGAGTCGAGATTCCCAAGAGTGAAAAGCTTACGACATCCCTCGGAGATCTGTTTGCGAAACTGAAACTGTGATTGCATACAGACCGCTTTGAATAAGGTGACACCCGTGGTTCGGGCGTGGCTTGTGCCCATGTCTGAACTGCGGGTGTCTTCTGTGTTTTACACGGCTTCTGTACGGAACATGATCGAAACATGATTGCAGCCATTGTTCCATGATTTTTGCGACGTGATATGCTAAGCGAAGGGAGAAGAGATGAATACAGGAAACCGGCTGAAAAACGAATCCCGGAAAAGCGGAAAACACATGGCCATGCTCGGCGCCGGGCTCTGTCTGTACATGGCGGCGATGCTGATGAGCGCGGCCCGGCCGGCATATGCGTCGGCTGTTCACTGGCAGGATGCCTTCATCATGCAGGCACAGTCGGCACTGCACAGCGCGCCGGATGCCTCTTTTTATCTGATCGATCTGGACGGAGGTGATGTCCCGGCGCTGATCATCAATTACGGTTCGGTTGCAGGGTCGGAAGAGATCTTTACCTGGCAGGGGGATCATCTGTCATCCTGGATGTACGAATATTACGCGTTCGGGTTTATTCCCGGAACGGGCCAGGTCCATATCGGGGGCGGCCGGCAGGGCGGTTATTATGATGAGATCTACCGCTTTCAGGATGGCAGTTTTATTCTGCTTGCGTCGGGGACCTATACCATGAACGGTACGGACATTGCCCGGGATGCGGACGGAAAATTCATCATGAACGACCAGTTCGACTACACCTGGGCGGGACAGGCTGTCGGCGCGCAGCAGTATCTGCTGTCCCTGAATGCTGTCTATGATACCGCCAGTGAGGTGTCGCCTTACGATACAAAATATGATCTGAACGGCCTGATCCAGGCGCTGAACGATTACACGGCCGGCCCTCAGGTGATCACAGGCCAGCCGGCTTCGCCGGTCGATTCCTCCGGTCCCGGAAACTTTGATAATCCCGAAGCGGGACAGATCGCAGGACAGACCGGCGGACAGATGAATATGGACTTTGTCTCCAGTGATGTGTCGGAATATCCGAATGTCAAACTGTATTTTGACTGCTCGGACAGCTACGGCCATCCGCTGACGCTGACATCCCTGTCAGGAACCCTGCGTGAAACGATAGCGGGGGGATCCGAGATCGAGCGGACCATTCGCAGCATTGAGAAGCTGGACGGAAATCAGGGACTGAGCATCGACATCGTAGCGGATAAATCCGGCAGCATGGAGGATGACCTGTGGACCATGCAGAATATCATGTCGGATTTTGTCAGGAGCCTTGATTATTCCACCGGTGACCAGGTGGAGATCCTGTCCTTTGATTCCTATGTGATGTACATGTGCACGTATACACAGGATATCAGCCTGCTGCTGAACGGCATTTCCAACATGACTGCCTACGGCGACACGGCGCTTTATGACGCGCTCTACACCGGGGTGATGAATGCCGGGTCACGGGCAGGTGCCAGATGTGTGATCGGCTTCACGGACGGTGAAGACAATCAGAGCATGTTCTCCGCGCAGGAAGTCGTGAACCTGGCGCAGCAGCGGGAGGTTCCTGTCTATCTGATCGGAACCTCCTGGGCGGATGCCGGTACGCTTTCCTATATCTGCACCCAGACGGGCGGATATTACTGGAGCATTAACGATATCTCCGGGATCGGACAGATTTTGCAGACCATTTATGCAGACCAGAAGGAGATGTACTGTGTTGAGTACGAATCGGATCCCGGCGCGGATCCCTACGCTGCCAGAACTGTCAGCTGTTCCCTCTCGGACGGCGTTTATCAGTGCGGGATCAGCGGCCTTTCCTTCCAGGCGACGCCGGTCATTTCACAGGCGCAGCACGCCTCCCGCTATGAACTGATCAGGGGAGATGTGAGCTGGACACAGGCCAACAATGCCTGCATTTCCAGGGGAGGCCATCTGGCGACGATCACGTCCCAGGGAGAGATGAATGAACTGGTCCGCATGTGCGAGGCATACGGTGTGAAGTACTGCTGGATCGGGGGCTACACGTCTGTAAGGAACAACGCGGCTTTCGGGCACTGGATCACCGGCGAGCCCTTCACCTTTACGGCATGGTATCCCGGAGAGCCGTCCCGGAACGATCATGACGGAACGCCGGAGTTCTACCTGATGCTCTGGAATGTGGAAGGGGTCTGGTCCTGGAACGATCAGAGGGATGATCTGATCGCTACCGGGCTGCCGTATTTTGCCGGCAACATCGGGTATATCTGTGAGTACGAGTCCTGAAGAGGTGTGGAGTGTGGCGTTTGAAGAGTGGTGTCTGGAGAGTTGAGAGTGGCGATACTATGCTGTGGGGTCTGATCTTTTCTCTTGTGGCTGTGCTTTCCGTTTTTGCCGGGCCGGTATCAGCGGATGAGGC
>JAGCAV010000048.1 GCA_017652545.1 Lachnospiraceae bacterium | reverse complement strand
CTGCAAAAAGTATGGAGATGACGTGAAGGTCTCCATGTACATGTATGACAGACCTTCCTGGACCGGTGAGGTATACGAGACAGAAGCCTACTTCCCGACATGGATCAATAAGGAGAGCGCCGCTCATGTCAAGGCGCTTGTGGATGCCCATAAGGCGCTGTTCGGCGACGAGCGGATCGGAGCGCCTTCTGCCATGAGCACCAGAGCAGGCAGACCGCTGACGGACAAGTGGACCTTCTCGACCAACGGCGTGGCGATCCAGGGCCGTTACGGCATTCCCTGCGTCGGCTTCGGACCGGGTGCCGAAAGCCAGGCACATGCCCCGAATGAGATCACCTGGAAGCAGGATCTGGTGACCTGCGCCGCGCTTTACGTGGCGGCTGTCAATCTGTATCCGACCGAGGAGAAGACCGGGGATGTGACGCAGTTCAGAGCCGGAAAGACGGACAATGAGATCAAATGACAGAACGTCATTTTTAGTATTGACACAGACATACAGGTAAAGGAGGATTGACAATGACATTTTATATCTGTAAAGGCTGCGGAAAGATCATCGGCATGATCAGGCCGTCCAAGTGCCCGACAAAGTGCTGCGGAGAGCCGATGGAGGAAATGATCCCCAACACGACGGATGCCGCCCTGGAAAAACATGTTCCCGTGGTTGAGATCAGCGGGAGGGATGTGAAGGTCACGGTCGGATCGGCACTGCATCCGATGATGGAGGAGCATTACATCATGTGGATCGCGCTGGAGACAAAGCAGGGCGCTCAGCGCAAGAGCCTTGTGCCCGGTGCGGCACCCTGTGCGTCGTTTGCCCTGGCGGAGGGCGACGAGGTCGTTGCCGCTTATGAGTACTGCAATCTGCACGGTCTTTGGAAAAAGGAAGTGTAAGATCCGGAAAAAAGGAGGATGTTATGGATCAGAAACTGCAGGAATATATCGATAAACTGAACAGGCTGAACTTTAAGGATATGTATGAGGGAGATTTTTTCCTGACATGGGAGAAGACCGACGACGAGATCGAAGCCGTGTTTACGGTGGCGGATGCGCTCCGGTACATGCGGGAGAACAACATTTCCACGAAGGTCTTTGAATCAGGCCTCGGGATATCCCTGTTCAGGGATAACTCGACCCGTACCCGTTTTTCCTTCGCTTCAGCCTGCAATCTGCTCGGCCTTGAGGTGCAGGACCTGGATGAGGGCAAAAGCCAGATCGCCCATGGCGAGACCGTCCGTGAAACTGCGAACATGATCTCTTTCATGGCTGACGTCATCGGAATCCGCGACGATATGTACATCGGCAAGGGAAACAAATATATGCACGATGTGGTGGATGCGGTTACACAGGGGCATGAAGCCGGTGTGCTGGAGCAGAAACCCACGCTTGTAAACCTGCAGTGCGATATAGACCATCCCACCCAGTGCATGGCGGATATGCTGCACATTATCCACACCTTCGGCGGCGTGGAAAATCTGAAGGGCAAAAAGGTTGCCATGACATGGGCCTATTCTCCCAGCTACGGCAAACCGCTCTCCGTACCGCAGGGCGTCATCGGCCTGATGACCAGGTTCGGCATGGATGTTGTCCTGGCACATCCCGAAGGCTATGAAGTGATGCCTGAGGTGGAAGAGGTCGCAAAGGCCAACGCGGCAAAGACCGGCGGAAGCTTCACAAAGACCAACTCCATGGCGGAAGCCTTTAAGGATGCGGATATTGTTTATCCCAAGAGCTGGGCGCCGTTTGCCGCCATGGAAAAAAGGACGGATCTGTATGCGCAGGGCGACCAGGCCGGGATCGATGCCCTGGAAAAGGAACTGCTTGCCCAGAATGCGGAGCATAAGGACTGGACCTGCAGTGAAGAGCTGATGGCTTCCACGAAGGACGGAAAGGCACTCTACCTGCACTGCCTGCCGGCAGACATCACAGGTGTATCCTGTGAGGCCGGTGAAGTGGACGCGAGTGTGTTCGACCGCTATCGTGACCCGCTGTACAAGCAGGCGAGCTTCAAACCGTATATCATCGCGGCTATGATCTTCCTGGCCAAGCAGAAGGATCCGGGAGCTACGCTGAAGGCGCTTGCGGAGAAGGGGACTCAAAGGCACACGCTCTGAAGCAGTGAGGCTGCATGAAATTTCAGGAGGAAGCTATGGGAAAGCGAATCGTGCTGGCTCTTGGAGGCAATGCGCTCGGCAGTAATCTCCCGGAACAGATGATCGCGGTCAGAAAAACGGCAGCCGCGATGGTCGATCTGATCGAGGAGGGAGATGAGCTGGTGATCGCCCACGGAAACGGGCCTCAGGTCGGAATGATCCAGAATGCCATGACGGAACTGGTCAGATCCGATCCTGAGAAATACATTCCATGCCCGCTCTCCGTATGTGTGGCCATGAGCCAGGGATACATAGGTTACGATCTTCAGAACGCTCTTCGCGAGGAGATGCTCGACCGGGGAATCAACATCGGATGCGCCACGGTGCTGACGCAGGTCGAGGTCGATCCGCAGGATCCGGCTTTTGAAAACCCGACCAAGCCGATCGGGGCCTTCATGACAAAGGAAGAGGCGGAGCATCTGATGCAGGCGCGGGACTATCAGGTCGTGGAGGACGCGGGGCGCGGTTACCGGCGTGTGGTGGCATCCCCGAAGCCGGTGTCGATCGTGGAGATCGACACGATCCGCTCCCTGGTAGAGACAGATCATGTGGTGATCGCCTGCGGAGGCGGCGGGATCCCGGTCTTCAGGACGGAGGGCCATCACCTGAAAGGCGCCGCGGCAGTGATCGACAAGGACTTCGCAGCGGAAAGACTTGCGGAACAGCTGGATGCCGACTGTCTGATCATTCTTACAGCGGTTGAAAAGGTCGCGGTGAATTTCGGGAAACCGGATGAGAGGTGGCTTGACGAACTGACCCCCGGGCTGGCTGAGCAGTATATCGAAGAAGGCCAGTTCGCCCCCGGTTCCATGCTTCCCAAGGTTCAGGCGGCTGTTCAGTTTGTGAGAAGCGCACCGGGAAGGGAAGCGCTCATCACACTTCTGGAAAAAGCGAAAGACGGAATTAAGGGAAGGACAGGGACCCGGTTCTACCAGGCCTGATTCGAACAGGATGAATGGTGGAGTGTGGAGAGTTGAGAGTGGAGAGTTAAGAGTGGAGATAGAAGAACTGGCGTGGTAGTTTTTACTATTTTGTGCCGGAATCGCAGGTTAGGTGCGTTTCAGCTTTTTCTGCATAGGATAGCAGAAGTTTCAAACTTTTAACTGCACTCTTAACTCTCCACACTCCACTCTTTCAGTTTATCCGGGTTAGGGGAACGTATGATAAAGAACATCATCTTTGATATGGTCGGCGTGATCCTGCGTTTCGACACGGAAGGTTACTTCACGGACCACGGTTTTTCGGAGGAGGACCGCCGGATCCTCAAGCGTGAGGTTTTCGGCTCACTGGAATGGGCCAGGCAGGACCGCGGGAGCATCACGGATGAGGAAGCAGTCGCGGCGGTCTGCGCCAGGACGCCTGCGCATCTTCACGGCGCGGTGCGGGATTTTATTTACCGGGAAAACCGGGCCATTCTTCAGGTCGACGGGATGGAGGCGCTGCTGGGAAAGCTGAAGGAGCAGGGCTTCAGGCTGTTCCTGCTGACCAATACCTGCACACGCCAGCATGTGTTCTGGCCTGCCGTTCCGGAGAGCCGGTACTTTGATGATACGCTGATCAGTGCGGATGTCGGGCTTGTGAAGCCTCAGCCGGAGATATTCATGCTGGCCTGTGAGCGGTTCGGAATCGTTCCTTCACAGACGGCCTATATCGACGACACACCCATGAACGCGGAGGCTGCGTACCACATCGGCATGCATGCTTTTGTCTTCCATGACGATATCGATGATCTGTGTGCCTGGCTCAGGAGCCTGGGCTGTACAGTCTGAAGAACAGAATATGACTTGATACTGATGTCTGCATATGGTAATATTATGCAAAACAAAGATATAAAAGCATAAGAATTTTGTGAATAATAGAACAGGCAGTACACGGACCATGACAGGTGTAACTGCCTTTATTTTTGGGACACCGATGATGGAGGAAGGACAGAATGAAGCTGATCAGAACACAGGACGCGGTGGGACATGTTCTCTGTCATGATATGACCCAGATCATACCGGGGGTCGTCAAGGATGCAAGGTTCAGGAAAGGCCATGTGGTGACGGAAGAGGACATTCCGGTCCTTTTGTCTATCGGGAAGGAACATCTGTATGTCTGGGAAAAGACGGAAGGCATGCTGCATGAGGATGAGGCGGCTCTGCGGCTGCGGGATCTGTGCATCAGCGACCATATGCATGACACGCCTGTGAAGGAAGGAAAAACCGAACTTATCGCGGATGCGGACGGGCTTTTTGAAGTGGATGTGGACAGGCTGTACGCTGTGAATGACATTGATGAGCTGATGATCGCCACCCGTCATACCAACACGGCGGTCCATGCCGGAGATAAGCTGGCCGGCATGCGTGTCATTCCGCTGGTGATCAGGGAGGAAAAACTGGAGCTGGCGAAGGAGGCGGCGGGTGATCAGCCGATCCTGCGGCTTACACCGTGGAAACTGAAGACAGCCGCCATTCTTACCACCGGCAGTGAGGTCCTGAAAGGTCTGATTCAGGATCAGTTTACGCCTGTGGTCAGAAAGAAACTGGCTGCATTCGGGATTGAGACCGTCAGCCATGTACTCTGCGGGGATGATAAGGACAGGATCCGTGATGAGATACAGAAAGCGCATGAAGCCGGGACAGACCTGATCTGCTGTACGGGCGGCATGAGCGTGGATCCTGATGACCGGACACCCGGAGCCATCTCCGAGAGCGGTGTGAAGGTTGTGACATACGGTGCGCCGACACTTCCCGGTGCCATGTTCTGCCTGGGGTATTTTGATGACGGAACGCCGGTCGTGGGCCTGCCGGGCTGCGTGATGTATGCGAAAGCCTCGATTTTTGACCTGGTACTGCCCAGGCTGACAGCAGGAGTAAAACTGGAGCGCAGGGATTTTGTCAGGATGGGACATGGAGGGCTGTGCCTGGGATGTCAAAGCTGTCACTATCCGATCTGTCCCTTCGGGAAAGGCTGATATGATGAGCAGCAGAGGAACACAAGACAGCGGAAGTAAAAGTACGATCAGCTGGCAGGAGGCGCAGGCACTGCTCTGTGGCGCGGCAAAGCTCGCGGAAGCCTGTTTATGCGGACTGGACGAAAGCCTGGACCGGGTCCTGGCGGAGGATGTATATGCCCCGATGGACCAGCCGCCCTTCCGGCGTTCGGCCATGGACGGATACGCGATTCACAGCAGGGACCTTGAAGGAGCGCTGCCGGATGCCCCGGTGAGCCTGGAGGTCAGAGGATGTGTCTATGCGGGTGATCCGCCGGTTCCGGCCGGCACGATCAGGACCGGAGAGGCGGTCAGGATCATGACGGGTGCGCCGGTGCCCGACGATACGGATCTTGTCGTCCCCCAGGAAGACACGGATGAAGGCGAAGAAACGGTACATATCTATGTATCCGGATATGGACAGGATGATCATATCTGCCCGGTGGGCGAAGATTTTGCCAGAGGAGAATGCCTGATCGAAAAAGGAACCCTGATCGATGCCTACGCCCTGTCCTGCGCCTGCGCGGCAGGGATCAGGAAGCTTTCGGTCAGACGGAAGATCAGGGCCGGCCTGATCATGACGGGGAATGAACTGTGTGCACCCGGGGAGGCTTTGAAACCGGGAAAGATCTATAATTCAAATGCCGCTTTCCTGAAGGGAAGGCTGACGCAGCTGGGATGTGAAACCGGTTCGGCTGTCTATATCGAAGATGACGCGCAGAAGATCACAGAGACGATCCGGATGATGGCGAAAGAGTCAGACCTGATCATCACGACAGGCGGTGTGTCCGTCGGCAAACGGGATCTGGTTCCGGAGGCGCTTGAAAATGCAGGAGCGGACATCCTTTTTCACGGTATCGCCATCAAACCGGGCATGCCGACACTGGGCGCTGTGTGCGGCGGGATTCCTGTTCTTAGCCTGTCGGGAAATCCGTATTCTGCCGCAGCGATCTTTGAACTTCTGGGGAGGCCGCTGATCTGCCGGATGCAGGGGCGCAGCGGCGCAGCTTTCAGAAAAGCATCGGCTGAACTGGACAGGGAGGTTGTCCAGAACGGTTATGTCCCGAGAATCATGATGGGTATTTTTGACGGGACAAAGGTAAGCATCTGCGGGAAACAGAGGAACGCACAGATGAAATACGGGGTCGGCAGCAACTGTGTAGTGATCCTGCCGCCCGGAAAAGCGGTGTTCCCGGCAGGAACCAGGATGGAGATCCTTCTGTGACCGGGTGTGGCAGAAGAAATACGGGAGATACACCGGTGAATGACAGTAAAAGGACAAACAGAACCATTCCTTATGACAGATGCGGGTCCGTTACGGATCTGCCTGTCATTGCCGTGTGCGGGGTCAAAAATTCCGGGAAGACGACACTGATCACAAAGCTGATCCCGTTCTTTCGCGCCCAAGGTCTTCATGTTGCCGTGATCAAGCATGACGGACATGATTTTGAACCGGACGTGCCGGGAACGGACAGCAGCCGGCACCGGGAGGCAGGCGCCTATGGCTGCGCGGTCTTTTCAGATCATCGGTTCATGATTACAAAAGAACAGCGTGAGACAACAGCTGAGGAGCTGGCTTCCTTTTTTCCCGAGGCCGATCTGATCCTGCTCGAAGGGTTCAAATACAGCCGTTGTCCGAAGCTGGAGGTGATCCGCAGGGGAAACTCCACAGAGTGTATCAGTGAGCGGGAGGGCCTTCTGGCGATCGTGACGGACCTGCCGGATGCAGGCAGATGCGGATCGGAGCAGAGTCAGCCATCGGCAGAGGCATACGGATTCTCGCAGGGGATACCCGTGCTGGATCTGAACGATCCTGAAAAGATAGCGGCGTTTATCATCGGACAGGGAATATGCAGGAAACAGGTTCAGGAAAACATGACAAAAAACAGATGAAAGGCAGGCTGGGAAGGGCATATGCTTCGAGATCAGTATGACCGGAAAATCAATTATATGAGAATATCGATTACGGACAGGTGCAATCTGCGGTGTACGTACTGCATGCCGGACGGGATCTGCTGTGTTCCGATGGGGGAGCTTCTCAGCTATGAGGAGATCACGCAGGTATGTACGCAGGCTGCCGCGCTTGGAATTGACCGGTTTAAGGTCACAGGCGGGGAACCCCTGGTCCGGAAAGACTGCAGCAGGCTGATCGCCATGATCAGGCATATACCGGGTGTATCACAGGTTACCCTGACAACGAACGGGATCCTGCTGGGAGAATATCTGGATGAGCTGCTGGAAGCGGGACTGGATGCCGTGAACATCAGTCTTGACACCATGGACCGCGGGCAGTACCGGGCGATCACGGGCAGCGATGAACTCGAGCGGGTGCTTTCGTCCATCTATCTTGCGGCGCAGAAGCTGCCGGTCAAGATCAACTGTGTGGTGCAGGACGGAATCAATGACAATGCACCGGAGGCACTGGTCATGCTGGCGAAGGACCGAAATGTGGATGTGCGGTTCATTGAGATCATGCCGATCGGATACGGAAGGGAACGAAAGGGCATTTCCAACACCGAGATCCTGCACCGTCTGGAAGCGGTTTACGGGAGGGCAGCTGTCGATAAAAGCGTTCATGGAAACGGTCCTGCCGTTTACTACAGACTGGACGGCTTTTCCGGAAGCATCGGCTTTATCAGTGCCATCCACGGCAAGTTCTGTGACAGCTGCAACCGGCTGCGGCTTACCTCCACTGGGGAGATCAAGCCCTGCCTGTGTTATGCCCTGACCATTCCGCTGAAGGATATTTTGCGGGACGGACAGCCGGACCAGGGCAGGCGGATCCGGGAGAAGATCAGGGAAGCAGCCCTTTCCAAGCCCCGGATGCACTGCTTTGAGCAGCCCGGGGAGATTACCGAGGAGAAGAAGATGGCCCAGATCGGGGGCTGAGGACAGACAGAGCTGAAGGCTGAAGTATCACACGACCCGTCAGAGCTTTATAAGGGAGGAAATATCGTGGACTTTACGCATTTTGATCAGAATGGCAGCGCCTGGATGGTAGATGTCAGTCACAAGGATGAAACAGTCAGGGAGGCTGTGGCGTCAGGAAGCATTTTCATGAGCCGTGAATGTTTTGAAAAGGTACGGGAAGGCAGCATGAAAAAAGGAGATGTGCTTGGCGTCGCGCGGGTTGCCGGCATCATGGGCGCCAAAAAGACATCGGAACTGATCCCCCTGTGCCATATCCTGAACCTGACAAAGCTTGCCGTTGATTTTGAGATGATTCCGGAAAGGAATGAGATCCGCGCGGTCTGTACAGTGAGGACAGTCGGAAAGACCGGTGTGGAGATGGAAGCGCTGACAGGCGTCAGCACGGCTCTGCTGACCGTTTATGATATGTGCAAGGCTGCAGATAAGACGATGGAGATCGGAAAGATCATGCTGCTGAAGAAAAACGGCGGAAAGAGCGGAGATTTTGTGAACCCGAACGCGGAGAAGTATCAGAAGGAGGGGGAATAAGATGGATGAGATGAGGTTTCAGGGCACGGTGAAAGCAGTCTGTGTCAGTCCGGCCAAGGGAACAGAGAAAAGACCGGTGGATGTGGGACATTTTGTCAGAGACTTCGGAATCGAACATGACGCGCACGCCGGCAGCTGGCACCGTCAGGTCAGCCTGCTCTCTTATGATAAAGTGGTTGAATTCAACGCGAAAGGCGCTCAGGTCGTTGACGGCGATTTCGGGGAAAACCTGCTGGTTGAGGGAATTGACTTCAAAAATATGCCTGTGGGAACGATCCTGAAAGCGGGAACCGTTACCCTGCGAATGACCCAGATCGGGAAGGACTGTCACAGCCACTGCGCGATCCATCAGCGGGTCGGCGACTGTATCATGCCCAGGGAAGGGGTTTTTGCCGAAGTCCTGGAGGAGGGAGATATCAGGGCAGGCGATGTGATGACGGCAATGCTTCCGGATCCGGACAGACCCTTTACGGCCGCAGTCATTACACTGAGCGACAAAGGCGCAAAGGGCGAACGGAAGGATGAAAGCGGACCCGCCGCTGCCGCCATGCTGGAGGAAGCCGGGTACCAGATCGTTGAGACCCTGATCCTTCCGGATGAGCCGGCACTTCTGAAAAAAGCCCTCTGCCGGCTGGCTGACCAGCGGCAGGTGGAACTGATCATTACCAGCGGCGGAACAGGTTTTTCACTGCGCGACCGGACGCCGGAAGCTACGATGGAGGTAGCGGACCGGAACGCGCCGGGGATCGCCGAGTATATACGAATGCGTTCCGCACAGATCACAGACCGCGCGATGTTAAGCCGCGGTGTTTCCGTGATCCGGAAAGGAACATTGATCATCAATCTTCCCGGCAGCCCGAAGGCCGTGAAAGAAAGTCTCGGCTTCATTCTCGGCGCGCTTGACCACGGGCTGAAGATCCTGAGGGGAAGCGCGTCCGAGTGTGCAAGGTAGGTGTTTTCCAATATATTTCTGATATTACCAGAGAAAGGAGGTGAGAATATGAAGCTGAGTGCAAGGAACCAGTTTAAGGGAACCGTGATCGGAATCAGTGAAGGCGCAGTCAATGATATCGTCAAAATCGATATTGGCGGCGGAAATGTGATGTCGGCGACGATTTCCAGAGAGGCTGTAAAGGAACTGGGACTCGAGGTCGGAAAGGAAGCCTATGCCGTGGTAAAGGCGACTTCGGTAATGATCGGGATCGATGACTGACCTCAGAAAGATGGGAAGACGGAAACGATCCGTCACGGTTTTTATACGGACGGATCAGAGCAGCCACACTTTTGGATTAAGTTCCCTGGTGTGTGATTCTCTGAAAGATGAGAAAGGAGCATGAAATGAAAAAATGGATCATAGCCGCTCTGGCTGCCATCCTGACAGCCGGCATGTGCATAAGCGCAGCGGCGGAAACAGAACTGGTCGTATTTGCGGCAGCTTCCATGACAGAGACTTTGAATGAGATCAAAGACCTGTACGAGGAGGCAAACCCGGATATCACCCTGACGTACAATTTTGATTCCTCGGGAACCTTAAAGACACAGATCGAAGAGGGGGCAGACTGCGACCTGTTCATCTCGGCGGGACAGAAGCAGATGAACGAGCTGGATATCAGCTGTGACGAGGAGAAAAACCCGGACAGACTGGATTTCGTGGATGAGGATTCGCGGATCGATCTGCTGGAAAACAAGGTAACACTGGTGGTTCCGGATGACAATCCGAAGGAGATCAAAAGCTTTGATGAACTGGCAGACCTTCTCAGGGACGGAGAAGTCCTGATGGCCATGGGAAACAGTGATGTCCCCGTTGGCCAGTATACACAGAAGATCCTGGGTTTCTATGAGCTGGATGAGGAGGAACTTGCAAACGCGGGTAAGATTACCTACGGATCGAACGTCAAGGAAGTGACTACGCAGGTCGTGGAGGGCAGTGTTGACTGCGGCGTGGTCTACTGTACAGACGCGTTCAGCGCGGGACTGACCGTGGCGGACAGCGCAACGGCGGAAATGTGCGGTCAGGTCATCTATCCGGCAGCTGTCATGAAAAACAGTGCCAATGCTGAGGCAGCCAGAGCTTTCCTCGATTATCTCGGCGAAGAGGAAGCCATGAAGATATTTGAAGCGGTCGGCTTTTCGGCAGTTGAGGCAGAAAAATAAATGAAATAAGCCGGGTTCCGTACCCGGTTAGGGTTTTAAAAGGGATAAAACAAAAAAACTGAGGAGAAAAGATGGACTGGTATCCACTCTACAACTCACTTCGGATCGCTGCCATCAGCTGTGTGATCGTGTTTTTTTCGGGGATCTTTGCCGCGTATTACGCGGCAAGGCTCCCCCGTCTGCTTAAGGGGCTTCTGGATGTGATCCTCACACTGCCGATGGTTCTTCCACCGACGGTCTGCGGTTATTTCCTGCTTCTGCTCTTTGGAACAAGGCGTCCCCTGGGCAGATTTCTGATGCGGTTCGGGGTGAAGTTTGTCATGACCTGGTATGGAGGCATTCTGGCCGCAATGGTTGTGGCTTTTCCCCTGATGTACAGGACCGCGCGGGGCGCGTTCGAAAGTTTTGACAGGAACCTGGCCTGGTCAGGACAGACGCTGGGCCTTCCCAACAGCTGGATCTTCTGGCATGTGCGCATGCCTGCCTGCCGGCAGGGGATTCTGGCAGGAACAGTGCTCGCTTTCGCACGGGCACTGGGAGAATACGGTGCCACCAGCATGCTGATCGGCTATACGCCCGGGAAAACAGCAACCGTCTCCACCACTGTATACCAGCTCTGGCGGACCAACGATGAAGGCGGTGCCTTTTTCTGGGTCATGGTCAATCTGGCGATCTCTGCCGTGGTTCTCCTGGCGGTCAATCTGCTGGAGGAGCGGCAGAATAAACCAGCCGGGAACGGTTTTTCCGGAAAAAGGAAGGGAGCGGGCGATGGCACTGGAAGTTGATATTGAAAAACAGGCGGGCGATTTCCACCTGAAGGCAGCCTTTTCCTGCGGGGAAGAATTCCTGGGGATCCTCGGGCCGTCCGGCTGCGGAAAGAGCATGACCCTCAAATGCATCGCGGGGATCGAAAGACCGGACAGGGGGCGGATCGTGCTGGATGGCCGGATCCTGTTTGACTCGGAAAAGAAGATCAATCTGACGCCGCAGCAAAGGCATGTCGGCTATCTGTTTCAGAACTGTGCCCTGTTTCCGAACATGACGCTTCGACAGAATATCCTGTGCGGCCTCCATGGAGAAAAGGACAGAGTGAAGAAGGAGCGGGAAGCTGACCGGATCCTTGATCTTCTGCAGATCCGGGACATACAGCATCTGCGGCCTGCGCAGCTTTCCGGCGGACAGGCACAGCGGGCTGCCCTGGGAAGGATCCTGGTAAACCGGCCGCAGCTGCTGATGCTGGATGAACCCTTTTCTGCACTGGACACGCATCTGCGCCTGAAACTGCAGATGGATCTGAAGGAACTGCTGGCAGGATACGGCAGGGGTATTCTGATGGTCACACATGACCGCGGCGAAGCGTTCCGGATGTGCGGGAAGATCGGCGTGATGACGCATGGAAGAATGCTGGCAGTCAAAAAGACAAAAGAACTGTTCGCCGACCCCGGCTCCCGGCAGGCTGCTGCCCTGACAGGCTGCAAGAATATTGTGACTGCCGAAAAAACGGGAGAATATGAGGTGTTCGTTCCGGAATGGGATATCCGTCTGGTGACCGGTACACCTGTAAGGGACAGCCTGCGCGCGATCGGGATCCGCGCGCACTATTTCAATCCAAAAACGCCGGTCAATTCATTTCCGGTCCGGTTCGGACGGGAAATGGAGGAACCGTTTGAATGGGTGAGCGAGTTTAGGTATGAGCGGCAGGATCCGTCCTCCCCTGCGGTCTGGTGGCGCTATGCCAAGGATAAACGTCTCACGGTAAAACCGGAACGGCTGGGGGTCGCGCCCGCAAATATCCTGCTGCTGTACGATGAATGACCGGACACGGCTCTTTACACGGAAGGCAAAAAACAGTACACTGTTTCCGGCTCGGGACATGCAGGGACGACCCGGTGTCTGCCGAAAAATGACGGGAGAGGAGAAATTGAACACATGAGAATTGCTGTCACATATGAAAACGGAAGTGTCTTTCAGCATTTCGGAAGAACTGAGCAGTTCAAGGTATATGACATTGAGGACGGAAAGGCTGCCGCGAGCGAAGTGATCGGATCAGACGGGATCGGCCACGGGGCGCTGGCGGGACTGCTTTCCGAGAGGAAGATCGATGTCCTGATCTGCGGCGGCCTTGGGGGCGGCGCGCAGGCAGCCCTGGCGCAGGCAGGCGTTGAAGTGATCTCCGGCGCTTCCGGGGACGCCGACGAAGCTGTCGCGGCCTATCTGAGAGGTGAGCTTGAGAATGCCGGCGTGACCTGTGACCATCATCACGGGGAGGAACATGCCTGCGGCGATCATGGCTGCGGACAT
>JAGCAV010000047.1 GCA_017652545.1 Lachnospiraceae bacterium | reverse complement strand
TCTAAGACGAGCCGGATTTTTATCGTATAGGAAATTCCTCCGAATTTCCTATACGATAAACGCTCCGCGGGGGCGCTGCTCGTCCAGTGGACGAGCGCTTAGCGCCGACCGAAGTGGAACGGAGAGCGCACTCGCACGTGAGGAAGATGTCGCTTCGCGACCGTGCTCGGCGCGCAAAGTCCTGCTGCGCTCCTTCATGAGTGAGGGGGCTGGGGAGCTGAAGTCCGCTTGCGGACTTTGTTATGTTTTATGAGTTGCTTTCTGTCTGTATCGGATGTGAGCGGCAGAGCCCGGCAACGGAGGTAATGATATGAATGAAGCCAGAAAAATTCTTGAGGAAATCGCTGCGGGACAGATCAGTGTCGATGATGCCCTGCTCAGACTGAAGACGGAACCCTTTGACGACATCGGATACGCCAGGATCGACCTGCACAGAGGGATCCGCCAGGGTGTTTCCGAGGTGATCTACGGTGAGGGGAAGACAGCTGAGCAGATCATCGGGATCATGACGTCCATGAAAGCGCACGGTCAGGAGAGGATCCTGATCACCCGGCTGGATGGGGAGAAGGCGGCAGCGGTGGAGGAAAAGCACAGCCTGGCCTATCATGAAACAGCCAGGATCGGGATCGCCGGTGAAATGGCCGTGCCCGACGGGATCGGCAGGATCGTGATCGCGACAGGCGGAACCAGCGACATCCCGGTTGCCGAGGAGGCGGCGCTCACGGCGCAGTTCCTGGGGAATGAAGTCGTCAGGCTCTATGACGTAGGCGTTGCGGGAATACACAGGCTGCTGGCAAATAAGGAAGTCATTATGGGTGCCTCCGTGATCATTGCCGTTGCCGGCATGGAAGGCGCGCTGGCCAGTGTGGTCGGAGGCCTTGCAGACTGTCCGGTCATCGCGGTGCCGACCAGCGTTGGGTACGGCGCCTCCTTCGGAGGGCTGTCAGCGCTTCTGTCCATGCTCAATTCCTGCGCGAGCGGCGTATCGGTCGTGAATATCGATAACGGGTTCGGCGCAGGCTACATGGCCAGTATGATCAATCACACGGGAAAATGAACGGAGCAGCGGAGGGAGAAATAAAGTGGAGACAGTCAGGATTGTTGAACTGAAAGAATCCATCCTGGAAGACAACGACCGGGACGCACAGGAACTGCGGGAGGAACTGCGAAGAGGCAGGACCTGCCTGATCAATCTGATGTCCGGACCGGGGAGCGGAAAGACATCGACGCTTCTGGCGCTCCGCAGCTGTTTTGAGGGTCGGATCAGCTGGGGCGTTATGGAGGCGGATATCGATTCGGATGTGGATGCCAGGACCATGATCAGGAACGGAATTCCGGCTGTGCAGCTCCATACGGGCGGCATGTGCCATCTTGACGCGGATATGACCCGGCAGGGGATCCGGTCCCTTGAGCGGGACGATCTGGACCTGATCGTGCTGGAGAACATCGGCAATCTGGTCTGCCCGGCAGAATTTGATACCGGCGCAGCGGTCAACATGACCATCCTGAGTGTGCCGGAAGGGGACGACAAGCCTCTCAAATATCCGCTGATGTATGAGCAGTGCGATATTCTGGTGATCAACAAGATCGATACACTGCCGGTCTTTGATTTTGACACGGAAAAGGTGGAGGCATTCGCCCGGATGCGCAATCCCGGGATCCGGATCTTCTATATTTCCGCGAAGACCGGTGAGGGTGTTGAGGAACTGGCTGATGATCTGATCAGGCGGGTGCGGGAATGGAACGGGCAGGAGGCACAGGACTCATGGGAGAAGTAAGGGTCATTAAGATTGAGGAGAGTGTATTTGCGGACAATGACCGTGCCGCGGCTGCGATCCGTGAGCAGATGAACAGGCAGGGGACACTGTTCCTGAATTTCATGTCCTCGCCGGGGAGCGGCAAAACGTCAACGCTTGTCACGCTGATCAACCGCATGAAGGCGTCATGTCGGATCGGCGTGATGGACGTGGATATTGAGTCGACGCAGGATGCGCAGAAGGTGGCCGACCTGACCGGCGTCAGGGCACTGCAGATCCACAACGGCGGCCTGTGCCACATTGACGCGGATATGGTGAGCCGGACCCTGCTTCAGCATCCGGCTGAGGATATTGACGTG
>JAGCAV010000046.1 GCA_017652545.1 Lachnospiraceae bacterium | reverse complement strand
GGCGGATTCGGATCTTGTCTCGTCAAACAGGGAGAACTATTCGCTGCTTCTCGGATATGCGCCGACAAGCGTATACAACAGTGTCCTCAGCGGCCCGACGACCTATTTCATGATGGAGACGGGCAACAGTGACCTGGCGGCGATCCACCGGATCCAGGGACTTGATTCCAGAACGGTATCGGATGCGCTTGCCAATGTAAAGTATTATCTGACCACTGCTGACGGCCATGCGCATGCACCGTTCGGGTTCAGGCCAAACAGCCGGCTATCGGACGGGAACAACCTGGTTTTTGAAAACAGCCATCCGCTATCGTTCGGCTTTACCTATGACAGTGTGATCAGCCAGAGCAGTTTTGAGAAACTGACCGCCATGCAGAAGGAGCAGGTCATGCTCGATGCCGTCGTGCTGTCCGATGCGGACGCGGCAGCTGCTCAGGAGCAGATGGGACTGTCAGATCTTGCTCAGCCTTCTGTGCAGATCGAGGAAGAGATGCTTGTTCTGCCGGAGAGCGGGGTCAACGCCGAGCGGACTAAGAACGGCTACAGGATCAGGCAGGGCGGCGGAAGCATCAGCTTTCCGATCAGAAGAAGAGCCGGCTTTGAGGCATATGCCAGACTGGATGACTTTTGGGTGGACAAAGCTTCAAACTTTGCGTATATTCAGACAAATAACCTTCGGACAGAGTTTTCCATGCGGGGTCCGGATTACATATACTCGCTGAACAGGAAAGAATATCTGATCCGGCTCGGGTATGACGAAGCGGACAGGGATGATGTGCTGACGCTCGAACTGCCCGAGAAGGGGAAGTACAGCCTGGGAAGTGTGAGCATTCTTTACGTTCCCATGAGCACCTACACAGCCCGCATTGATCAGAGAAATGAACAGGGCATGAGGGATGAAGTCTTCTCCGTCAATCAGGTGCAGGGGAGCGCAGATATCACGAAGGACTGTGTCATGGTCTTTTCCGTGCCGTATTCGACCGGCTGGAAGATCTATGTGGACGGAGAGAAAGCGCCTGTTTTGCAGGCCAATGTCGGCTGGCTGGGGACCAGGCTGACACCGGGCCGGCATCAGATCAGGCTTGAATATGCAACGCCGGGCGCTTTCCCCGGCAGGCTCATCTCGCTTCTTGCGTGGGCCGGCTTCATTCTGATCTGCGCAGTGCCGGGAAACAGAGCGGATAAAAGAAAGCGCGGTCACGCCGCGCGGCATTCATAAGGACTTATAAAGAAAGAAGGAACCGGAACATGTTGTATTCCGTGATCATCCCCTGTTACAGGTCGGATCAGACGATCCGCAAGGTCGTTGAACTGACCATGCAGCAGTTTGGGGAAATGCAGATCAGTGAATTTGAGTTCGTGCTGGTGGATGACTATTCGCCGGACGGCGGCGCGACCGTTGCTGCGCTCCGCTCGCTTGTTAAGGATTACCCGCAGGTGAGGGTCCTTGAACTGGCGAAGAACTGCGGACAGCACAATGCCGTGATGGCAGGACTGAACTATGCGAAGGGTGATGTGATCATTGCCATGGACGATGACATGCAGACGCATCCGTCCCAGCTGCCGGTCATTCTCGGAGAACTGGAAAAGGGCTATGACATTGTTTACGGCTACTACCCGAAAAAGAAGCACAGCGCATTCCGCAATTTCGGCAGCTATATCAATTATGCCACGACACGGTTTCTGCTGAAGAAACCGAAGGACATGAAGACATCGAGCTTCTGGGCGATCCGGAGGTTTGTGCGGGATTATGCCATCACCTACAGAAGTGAGTTCACACATCTGCAGGGCGTGTTTCTTCGGATCACAAGGAATGTCAGTTCCGTACCGATCCAGCATTTTGAGCGGGAAGTCGGGACATCCAATTATAATTTCAAGAAGCTGATGAAGCTGTGGTCAAACATCATCGGCTTTTCCATCGTCCCGCTGCAGATCGCGACCTGGTGCGGCTTCGGGTTTTCTGTCCTGGGAATTCTGCTGGCGATCATGGCCATTGTCCGAAAGATCATCAGGCCGGTCACAGCGATCGGCTGGCCTTCTACGATGGCCGCCATCTGCTTTTTCGCGGGTGTCAACCTTATGTTCATGGGCCTGATCGGAGAATATATCGGCAGGATCTTCCTTGGGATCAGCAACAATCCGCAGTTTGTGATCCGGCAGATCGACGAGCATGACAAACCGTACTATGTGGCCTATGAGGACGGTGTCAGACTGGAAGCTGTCGCAGACAGGGAAATGAAGAGTGAAACGAGTGGGGAACACGAAGCTGAAAAGGATGAGAGCAGTGGAGGAAAGGGGATCTGAATGCCGGATCCCCCCTTTTTCAGGTCCGGTCACTATTCCGAGGGATGACGAAAGCGAGGCGATCCGGACAGCGCCTGCGTACGACATGAACGACGCAGCCATGTATCTGGAAAGGATGAGCACGCTGAGAAGGATCATCGGAGAGATTCCTGCGGATCAGGAACTGACCGTGTTCGGAAACATCCTGTCCGGATACCCCGAAAAGGAGCTGGAACAGGTGCGCCGGGAGATTGAAAAGCTGACCGCCGGCGGTCATGCATGCTCGGTGATCATGGCGGATCCGGACACCCTGTGCGGTGTGTCCTTCCGCTCCCGGGAACCGATGTGCGCGCAGAGCACCATCAAGGCGGTCTATATAGGGGCGCTTCTGGAGGATCAGCCTGAGGCAGCCATGGACAATGGCAGGTACATGCGTGAAGCGATCGTGTTTTCCGACAATGAGGCCTATGAGCGGCTGCGCCGGATCTACGGTCCGGCTCCCCTCCTGAAATGGTGTCTTCAGACAGGCGTTGATCCCGGATTTGCCCGGGCAGACTATCCCAGAGACGGAAACGCGAGAGATATGCTCAGGCTCTGGACAAGGCTGTATGAATTTTTCAACGGCGGAAAGGATGTCCTGAATTTCGGCGCTTACTATGCGGACACAAGCGCCTCCGCCGCCAGAAAGCAGCTGAGCGGACGCTGTCCGGTTCAGACAAAGGCCGGCTGGGAACACGGTCTTGATGAGAATCGGAACTTTGATCCGTGTGCCGTGATTCCCGAACGGTTCACGGACAGGGATCCGTCCAATGATGAATGCGCGATCAATGATACGGGGATCGTCTATACCGACTGCGGTCCGTACCTGTTCGTGATCTATACGGACCATCCCTTTGGCGTGTTCCGGGATTATGTGACGCCGAATCCGCTGTATGGCCTTGCCGAGGCGCTGTTCAGACTGAAGAAAAGTTTTCATAATCTTAATGTTTATCCTTATTGAGATAAGAGAGGCTGTTTGCTATAATCCATGTCAGCAAAAAGTGAGACAGAGGTGTATTACGTATGAAAAAACTGATGATCATGGGCGCAGGCATCTATCAGGTGCCGCTGATAAAGACCGCGAAGCGCATGGGGATCCATACCATCGCGGTGAGCATTCCGGGGAAATATCCCGGATTCGCGGTTGCGGATGAAATCTGCCATATCAATACCGTGGATTATGAAGCTGTCCTGAAAGTTGCCCGGGAAAAGAATATAGACGGAATCGTGACCGCAGGAACGGATGTGGCCGTGATCACGATCGGCAAGGTCTGTGATGAACTGCATCTGAAAGGCCTTTCTTTTGAGGCAGCGAAGATCGCCGTGGACAAGGTGCTGATGAAACAGTGCTATGAGGCCCACGGGGTCCGTACCGCCCGGTACCGCGAGGTCAGGTTTGACGAGGACGTCAATGAAAAAGTGAAGGAGCTTACGTATCCGCTGATCGTTAAGATCGTGGATTCTTCGGGAAGCAGAGGGATCACGCGGGTTGATGACCCGAAAGATCTGGCCGATGCTGTCGCGTACGCGAAGGCTTCGACCCGGAAGGATTATTATCTGGTCGAGGAGTTTATCGTCGGACAGGAGTTCGGCGCGCAGGCGTTTATTTACAACGGCGAGCTGAAATTTGTACTCCCTCACGGAGATTATGTCTTCATGGGCAATACCGGTGTTCCGGTCGGACATTACGCACCGTATGAACTGACGAAGGAACAGGAGGCGGATGTGTTCGAACAGACCAGGCGGGCCGTGGAGGCCATGGGGCTTGACAACTGTGCGATCAACGCCGACTTTATCATGAAAGACGGCACGACGTATGTGCTGGAGATCGGCGGCCGGTCAGGGGCGACGTGCCTGGCGGAGCTGGTGTCGATCTATTACGGATTTGATTATTACGAGAAGATCATTCTGGCTGCGCTGGGAGAGGATCCCGTGTTCCCGCTGACGCAGGCTGTGCCCAATGCCAGCAAACTGCTGATGAGCGACAGGGACGGCGTGATCCGGTCCATTGTCAATCACAACCCGCGCAATGATGATATCTATGAGATCCTGTTTGACTATACGGTCGGTGATGAAGTGAAGAAATTTCGGGTCGGGCCGCACAGGATCGGTCACGTTGTGACAAAGGGAAGGACACTGGACGAAGCGGTCAGGACACTGGACGAAGCAATCAGGAATATTGAGATCAGGGTAGAGTAACGGCAGAACATATAAGATATGATTTCACCTAAGATACAGAAGAAACTGATGAATCTCTACATCTTCACGGACCTCCTGAAGATGAACAGGAAAATCCCCCGGAACAGAAAGGCGCTGGCAAAGGAGCTTGCGGTCCGTGACAGGCGCGTCAGAAAACTGGCGGCAAAAGCATACCGGATCCCGTTCTACAAGGAGCGGTTCGACCGCGCGGGAATCAAACCGGAGGACATCCGGACCGGTGAAGATCTCGCGAAGCTTCCGCTTCTGACAAAAGACGAACTCCGGGAATGGATGGCAGCCGAGAGCAGGAAGAGCGCTTACAGGGACTGGATCTGCGATACGACAAGCGGATCCACGGGAAAGCCGCTGGCGATTCTGTTTTCTCCCAGGGAAAAGGCCTATATGAAGGCCAACTGGCTCCGTGTCATGATGCGCTGCGGATACAATCCCTTCTTCGGAAAGACCATGAGCCGCATCAATGCGCACGATGAAAACCCCGGCGGGCAGGACAGCAGGATCCAGAAACTGGGCATCCTGCGGCGTGAGTTTGTGGATCAGTATGCTCCGGAGGAGGAGGTCATCGACAGGATCAATGAGAGCAGGCCTGACTGGCTCTATATGAACAAGACGGAGCTGATGAGGCTTGTGCTCTATTCGAACAGGACCGGAAAGAAGATCTTTCATCCCAGGTTCTATGATCCGATCAGCGAGAAAGTGGATGAGAATAACAGAAAGCTTTTCATCAAAGTGCTCGGGGACGGGATCGTGGATTCCTATGGAAGCGCGGAGACAGGTGCCTGTATGCTTCGTGTTCCCGGCGCTGATGATTATGTGATCCACAACGATTCATTCGTCGTGAATATTGTAGATGAAAACGGGAAAAATGCAAAGGAAGGCAGTGTGGTCATCACACCGCTGTACAAGACGGACCTTCCGCTGATCAACTATGCCATAGGTGATAAGGCAAACTGCGTTATGCGCGGCGGGATCCGCTATATTACAGGAATCCAGGGAAGGATGAATGATTATTTCTACTATGAGAACGGGGATGTGACCAGCTTCTTTGAAGTGACACCCGTGATCGCCCACTGCCCGGATATCCTGCAGATCAGGTTCATCGAGGAGACCTTTGACCTCATCCGCGTACAGATCGTGCGGGATGAGAACGCCAAAATGACCAGATCCGAACTGGAGACCTATCTGGAAACAAATCTCAATCAGATTTTCAAGAGACCTTTCCGGTTTACATTTGACTGGATGGACTCCATTCCGCCGGACAGCAACGGAAAGCTGCGGATGATCGTGGCAAATGTACCTCACGGACAGGCATAAACACGGAGATTAAAATTGGAAGAGACCCGTATTGAAGAAAATGTAAATATGGAGACGGAAGAGATCAGCAAAGAGCAGGCTTTTCTCCGATCCGGCCTGACCTCGGAGGAAGTCAGTGTCATGACTTCCCGCGGTGAGGTCAATACGCCTGTCGTAACCGAGCATACAACGCTGCGCGACATCGTATTTGAGAATGTATTTACCTACTTCAACCTCCTCTTCCTGATCATCGCGGTCTGTCTGATCATGGTCGGATCCTTCAGGGACCTCACATTTCTGCCCGTGATCATCAGCAACATCCTGATCGGTATCATTCAGGAGTGGCGTTCCAAACGCCTCCTCAACAAGCTCACGTTCATGGCAGCGCCGCAGGCATCCGTGATCAGGGACGGCAGGGAGATGAAGGTTCCCTCCGCGGAACTGGTCAAAGGCGATCTTGTCAGCTTCACGGCGGGCAATCAGATCCCGGCAGACGCAGTGGTGCTGGAAGGTGAAGCTTCCCTGAACGAAGCGCTGCTGACGGGCGAGGCGGACGAGATCACCAAACGCCCGGGTGACCAGCTCCTTTCAGGAAGCTTTGTGGTATCAGGAACCTGCAGGGCACGGCTGGAAAAGGTAGGCGCGGAAAGCTACATCTCAAAGCTGACACTGGAGGCCAAAGAAGGAAAACGGGGTGAGCAGTCCGAGATGATCCGCTCACTGGACCGCCTGGTCAAAATTGTCGGCGTTCTCATTATCCCGATCGCTGCCGCGCTGTTCATACAGCAGTATCACTTCAATCATCTGGGACTTCGTGACTCTGTCAAGGGAACGGTCGCTGCCATTCTGGGCATGATCCCCGAAGGGCTGTTTCTCCTTGCCAGCGTGGCCATGGCGGTGTCTGCCATGCGGCTTGCCATGAGCAAGGTGCTCGTTCATAACATGAAATCGATCGAGACCCTGGCCCGCGCTGATGTGCTGTGTGTCGACAAGACCGGCACCATTACGGAAAATGTCATGGTAGTGTCCCGCGTTATTCCGCTCAACCCTGAGGGGACCATGCCGGATGCGTCCAGGATGATCACCGGGGAGAAGAATGCGTCCGAAGGAGCGGGTGAAAGCTCCGTCCCGGGACAGGAAACCGCTTCCGGTTCATACAGACCGGAAACGGCGCAGGAGACGGTCTACGATTACATCAGTGATGAGGATGAGACCGGACACGAAAACGAAGTGTTTGAGACGTATCCGCAGGAGGTCCTGGAGCCTCTGATGCTGCGGATCGGTGATTTTGCCGCCTGTATGGGAAATGACAACATCACCATGAAAGCGATCAAGACGTACTTTGGAAAACAGGGCGGCCGGAGGCCGGAGGCGGTCTACCCCTTCTCGCCTGTCTATAAGTACAGCGGAGCGGTATTCGGAGGAAAAGCGCATGTGCTCGGCGCTCCGGAATTCATTCTGAGGGATCAGTATCCGGTCTACGCCTCAAGGATCGAACGATATGCCATGCTGGGATACAGGGTCCTGATCTTTGCCCTCTATCAGGGAGAACTGGATGGACAGGCGCTGCGTGAGCCGGTGGTGCCGCTCGGCATGATCCTGCTGACAAATCCGGTCAGAGAAGGCGCCGGGCAGACATTCCGCTACTTTGAAGAGCAGGGCGTGACCATCAAGGTCATTTCCGGTGATAATCCGATGACGGTTTCCGAGGTGGCCCTCGAGGCCGGTATTGCCGGTGCCGAGAAATTTGTCGATGCGACCGCGCTGGACGAATCCGATATGAAGAGCGCCGTGGAAACCTACACGGTGTTCGGCCGTGTCACGCCGCATCAGAAGCGTCAGCTCATTGCCGCGCTGAAATCCAACGGTCATACTGTCGCAATGACAGGAGACGGTGTCAACGATGTTCTCGCGCTCAAGGACGCAGACTGCTCCATTGCCATGGCTTCCGGATCGGAAGCGGCTGCCCAGGCGGCGCAGATGGTCCTTCTGGAATCGGATTTCTCCAGGATGCCTGCCGTTGTGAATGAAGGACGCCGGGTCGTCAACAACATTGAACGGACCGCCAGCCTGTTTCTGGTCAAGAATATCTTTTCCCTGCTGCTGTCAGTGTTTTCGATCATCTTTATGCTCAACTACCCGCTGGAACCGTCCCAGGTATCCCTGATCGGGATGTTCACCATCGGCATTCCCGCGTTCGTGATGTCCCTGGAGACCAATACCGGTCGCATCAGGGGGCATTTCCTGAGCAATGTATTCTTTAAGGCACTGCCTGCGGGACTGACAGACTTTGCGGTCATCAGCGCGCTGGTCATATTCTGTAAGGAGTTCAATGTCTCCGAGACAGATATGTCGACTTCCTGTACGATCCTTCTGGCAATTGTCGGAATCATGATCCTGTACCGGATCGCGTCACCCATGACAACGGCTCACTGGGTACTCTGGATCAGCATGATCTTCGGCATCCTGTTCTGCATGACATTTATGAACAGGATTTTCGCGATATCGACACTTTCCGACAAGAGCGCGATGCTGCTGATCATATTTGCGATCATAACGGAACCCGCGCTCCGGTATCTGAGCATTCTGACAAGGAAGATCTGGCAGCTTGCTGCCTGGATCAGGAAAAAGATCCGTATCAGAAAAGAGGAACAGGAGAACCTGTTCGGCACGATAGGACGATCATAAAGAGAGACAGGAGACAGGGAGGTGTTCTCTGTCTCCTCTTGCTAAATAGGGCAAATTCAGGTATGATAGAAACTCGGAGAGCAAGAACATAAGAAGGAGCCTGTATTATGCGAAGAGTGTTGCTGAAACTGAGCGGGGAAGCCCTCGCGGGAGATCAGAAAAAGGGTTTTGATGAGCCTACAGTCACTGCGGTGGCGAAACAGGTCAAGCGTCTGTCGGATGACGGTTTCCAGATCGGGATCGTGATCGGCGGCGGAAATTTCTGGCGGGGACGTTCCAGTGAGAATATCAACCGGTGCAAGGCGGACCAGATCGGCATGCTGGCCACTGTGATGAACTGTCTCTATGTATCTGAGATCTTCAGGAGCGTCGGGCTGAAAACAGATATCCTGACCCCGTTTGCGTGTGGCGGATTTACGAATCTGTATTCGCTGGACAGGGCCATGGAGGATCTGAACAGCCAGGTGATCACATTCTTTGCGGGCGGAACGGGACATCCGTATTTTTCAACAGATACGGCCACGGTCCTGCGGGCGATCGAGATCGAAGCAGACGAGATCCTGCTCGCCAAGTCGGTCGACGGTGTCTACGATTCGGATCCGGAGGATGATCCGGATGCCAGAAAGTATGACGAGGTGTCCATCCAGGAGGTCATCGACAAAAATCTGAAGGTTGTGGACATGACCGCTTCCATTCTCTGCAGGGACAATAAAATGCCCATGCTGGTCTTTTCACTGAATGAAGAGAACAGCATTGTGAATGCGGCGAACGGAAAGATCAGCGGAACAAGGGTGACAGTGTAAATATTTAATTTCAGGAGGGGTATTATCATGGATGAGCGTATCAAAATGTTTTCGGATAAGATGGATAAATCCTACAACAACATGCTGGAGGAGTTTTCGACCATAAGGGCCGGCAGAGCCAATCCGAAGATCGTCAGCAGGATCACAGTCGATTATTACGGGTCACCCACACCGCTGCAGCAGGTGGGAAATATTACGGTCCCGGAAGCCAGGATCATCCAGATCCAGCCCTGGGAGACAAGCATGCTCAAGCAGATCGAGCGCGCGATCAATATGTCGGATATCGGCATCAATCCTACGAATGACGGCAAGGTCATCCGTCTGGTCTTCCCGGAGCTGACGGAGGAGCGCAGAAAAGATCTGGTCAAGGATGTCAGAAAGAAAGGTGAGACAGCCAAGGTTGCTGTCCGCAACATCAGAAGAGACGCCAATGATTACCTGAAGAAGCTCGGCAAGCAGGATGTATCCGAAGACGAGATCAAGGATCTGGAGGACGAGGTCCAGAAGGAGACTGACCGTCACATCAAAGACATT
>JAGCAV010000486.1 GCA_017652545.1 Lachnospiraceae bacterium | reverse complement strand
GATCAGCTCCGGCTTTTCCCTGGCATATCCCAGCAGCCGGGTGGTGTCCATGCCCATCGCCTGGGCGGCCTGTGTGCCGGTGATCACCGGCGTGTTCATCCGCAGCAGGTCGTCGAATGTTACGCGGTCAGCCATTGTGCCGCACATCCTTCCACCGGCAGCCATCGCAGGCGCCCATGTGTTCCTGCCGGTACTGGCCGCACTTCAGGCACAGTTCGTTCACGCAGTCCCGCAGGTCGCTTTCCACTCCGGCCACATCGCCGGCAGTGATCACCAGTTCCCGGAACGCCGTGCTAGTGCAGAACTTTCTGCCGTCCTTCTCCCCTTCGGGCCATCCGGCTCCGGTCAGGTCGTTGCCCAGAACGTTGATCGCATTACTGATCCTCTTTGTCAGGCTCTCCATTGTTTACGCTCCTTCCTCGGCAGCGTTCTCCGCATCGATGCGCTTCCAGTATTCCTTCTCGCTGCCGTCCTGCCGGATCAACCAGTAGCTCGTGTGGAACCAGAAACCGACGCCATTCGCGTGCTGGATCGGCACTTTCCTGCTCTGGATCTTGTTCGGGTTCCCTGCCTTCTCATAGGTGATCGTCTTCTCACCGTTTCCTTTGACTGTCTTTTCGGTCTGCTTCCAATTGCTCACGCTTTCATCTCCTTTTTATTCTCGCTTAAAGCGAACGCTTGCCGCAAAAAATAAAGTCGGCGGGGTACTGATACAACCTGCAGATCTCCATAAACTTGTCATAGCCGGGCACCGTGTTACCCTTTTCCCAGCTCCGGAGCGTCTCAGCCGTCACGTGCAGTTTAATGGCAGCGACCTCCTGCAGGTATCCGGCGTTGACTCTGGCTGCGGCAAGAGAGATCTTCGGCGGGTAGTTGTTTCCCTCCATCTTGTGGTTCACCTCCTTCCAAATTGTCCTTGAACACAATTTATTATACTCGCTTAAAGCGAGGTGTCAAGCCTAAAGCGAAAATATTTTTGCGTGGTGCTTGTTTTTCTCGCTTTTATCATATATACTAAGGTTCCAAGGAGGGAAAACAAAATGCCTGACAATGCTCGTGAAATCTTCGCAAAGAATCTCCACTTCCTGATGGAGGACCGGGAGATCACCCAGGCGGACATCTGCCGCGAACTGGAAGTATCCTCTGCCACAGCGTCTGACTGGTGCTCCGGGAAAAAGTTTCCGCGGATTGACAAAATGCAGCGCCTCGCGGATCTTCTCGGTGTTCGCCTGTCCAGCCTCACGTCGGAAGAAGGCCTGCGTGATTACGAGGATCAGAAAATCCTTGAAGATCTCCACCAGGATCCTAAGCTCCGGCTGCTGTTCGACAGAGCCCGGAAGATGAGCGAAAGAGACAAGGACCGGATGCTCCAAATCTCCGATATCATCAAAGATGATCTCTATGGAGAATGAGCAAAAAAATCGTCATCCATCCCTGTACCATAAAACAGGGAGGTGATGGCGATGGAAGACAGAGTGATCCTGCAGGATCTGCCGACCAGCGTGCGCGGTTTTGTGTTCCAGGGATCTGATGGAGATCCGGTCATCGTCCTGAACGCCCGCCTTACCCGGGAACAGAACCGCAGGACCTACGAGCACGAAAGGCGGCATATTGACCGCGGAGAAATGTACGAACCGAACTATATCGAATATGAGGAGGAGGATAAAAATGAGCAATGAACTTGGAATTATTGTGGCCTGCATCTGCGGCTTCGCTGCCGGTTCCGTCATCTCGTGCAGCTTCACGCTGAAACGGATCCTGAACATCCTGAAGCAAATGAACGGAGGAGAGCCTACAGCCAGGGAGATCAAACAGATCGACGCGCAGAATATCAAATT
>JAGCAV010000485.1 GCA_017652545.1 Lachnospiraceae bacterium | reverse complement strand
TCCTTTTGTATGCCACTCTTCATGGATCAGCTTCTTAAGCATCTCATAGGACGGCTTGACGGAGTTGTCTTTCCGGATCACGCCGCTTGGTGCTCCGAGCCATGCGCCGTCCGTGAAATCCCATCCCGTAATGGCTTCCACTGCAGGCTGGTCAAACAGGAAACGGTACATCTCCTCCATCTGTTCCTTCTGGCGCGCTTCTCCCTCAGGGGTCGTAGGCCAGTCAGGGATCTGGTAATCATTCAGGTCGACAATCTCGGGGGGCATCAGATGACCGGACACCAGGGTGTTTTCCGTAAAGTGAAGCGGCAGTCCGAATCTCTCAAACCTGCGGATAATCACCTCCAGTTTTTCGATCCCCATATAGCCCTGGTGCTGGTGGGTCTGAAGGCCGATCGCCCCGATCGGAACACCTGCTTCCAGACACTCGTCGATCAGACGGGCGTAATCCTCACTCAGGTTAAAATCATTGATCAAAAGCACCGCGTCCGGATTCGCCGCCTTTGCCGCGGCGAAGACTTCTTTCACCAGATTCACACGCCCGTATGCTTTGCAGATCCTGGTCACGGCGTTGTCATACCTGTCAAAGACCGGCATGATCACGACTTCATTGATCACGTCCCACATGTCAATGATACCGCGGAAGGCGGTCACTTCCCGGTCGATCCGCGCGAGCTGCTTATCCAGAATCGTTTTATTGTCGTACTGCATCAGCCAGTCGGCGCACACGGTGTGCCAGCAGAGGGGATGTCCCTTGAGGGTCACATTCCTTTCCTTCAGATACCGGGCACCGTTCATACGGTTCTGCGTCTCCGGCTCTCCTTCATGCTCCTCAAAACGTCCCCAGTAGAACGGCAGTGTTCCATAGTTATAGAGATCAAGCCATTTTTCCACACGGTCCTTAAAGAACGCATCTTTACGCTTCTCATTTGTGAATGGAAGTACATCAAACGCGCCGCAGCCGAACAGAAAATCATGTCCTGTCTGCTCGATCTGAAGAAGCGCATTCGCCAAAGGATGTCCCTGCTCATCTGTAAAGCGGAAACGGCCCGTTGCTTTCCTGATTTTATATTCACCCATCTGTTATCCTCCGAAGGCATACATCATGACAGGGGGACATGAACCATGCCCCCCTGTCTCATTCTGAAAACTGCAGCAAAGCAGCCTGTTCATCACTTTGTTTCATCATACATGCCAGCCGCCTCTTTCATCAGCTCGATGACGGGCAGGTGCTGCGGGCAGACATCCTCGCACTGACCGCATGCCACACAGTCCGATGCCCTGCCGTGTCCGCTGACCGCACCATTGTAGAAAGCCTGCGGGCGGAACACGTCGTTGTAAAGCCTCCTGGTATTGACTGCCCGGAACACATCCGGAATGGGGATGTCCATGGGACAGCCGTCACAGCAGTAGCGGCAGGCTGTACAGCCGATCAGCGGGGTATCCAGCATGATAGCCGTAACCTCCCCGACCACGGCTTTCTCTTCCTCGCTGAGCGGTTCAAAGCCGGTAAAGGTGGCAAGGTTATCCCTCATCTGCGCCTCATCGCTCATTCCGGAAAGGATCGTCATCACGCCCGGCAGTGAGCCGACAAACCTGAACGCCCAGGACGCGATTGAGGCATCCGGCCGGAGCGCCTTATATTTTGCCTCCAGCTCGGGTTTTAACGCGGCAAGGGTTCCGCCTTTGCACGGCTCCATGATGATCATCGGGATGCCGCGCTCCAGCAGGATCTCATAGAGTTCACCCGAGCGGACGACGGGATTCGTCCAGTCGGCATAGTTCAGCTGGATCTGCACAAACTCAATCTCCGGATGTTCATCAAGCACTTTGATCAGCGTTCCGGGACTGCCGTGGAAGGAGAAACCGAAGTGGCGGATGACGCCCTCCTCCTTCTTTTTGAGCCCCCAGCTGAAGCAGTCAAGATCTTCATAAACACTGATGTTTCCGTCTTCGATCGAATGGAGCAGGTAAAAATCAAAATATCCCGCGCCGGTCCTTTCCAGCTGTTCATTCAGGATCCGGTCCCGGTCTTCTTTGTTTTTCATCTCCCAGGCGGGCAGCTTGGTTGCCAGCATGAATGACTCACGGGGATGACGCTTCACCAGCGCTTCCTTCACAACAACTTCGGATTTCCCGCTGTGATACACATAAGCCGTATCAAAATAGTTCAGACCGGCTTCAAGATACGCGTCCACCATCTTGCAGACCTGCTGCACGTCGATCTGCTCGTCTTTCTGCGGCAGTCTCATCAGTCCAAAACCCAGTTTCGGCATCGCCTTTACATCAATTCCCATGGCATACCTCCTGTCTTCCCATTCATTGATCAAATCGCAATACGTCTATGCAGACGCCTGAGAACAGTCTTTTTTATCTGTTTCCTGTTTAAGAGTACACGAGGACAGCCAAAAAGAAAAGCCTGTCCGCAAAATCGCCTCAAAAAAACGGACCGGACAGGCTATTCCCCGTACTCTCTCATGACCTCCTGCAGGTACGCTCTGTATTCCCGCGTCACCTCCTCAGGACCTGTGATGACCATGTCCTTCCCGATGGCTGTGACCCAGCCGAAAAACTGCGGACTAACGGTCACCGTTACCGTTGCTGTAAAAAATCCGTCTGAGCCCGGGACCATAAAGATATCACTGCCGAACCGGTCGATCACGACCCCTGCCAGTTCATTCCTGCATCTTAACCGGACCTTCGTATCGGTCCCGCCGAACATGCCGAATGTTTTTTTGGAAAACCCGGCAGGATCCGTGTGGTCCTGTGCAGCGGCATCGCTGCGTTTTTCTTCCAGGATCTCCATGTCCCTCATTTTGTCCACGCGGTAATGCTTGGTCCTGCCGGCCTTCTCATCAAAGGCGATCAGATAATAATTCTCATCATCCCAGAGAAGATGCAGAGGGGACACAACGTAGAAAGCTCCGTCATGCCGGAACTCCTGGGTCTTTCTGACTGTCCACTCCACATATCTGAAGGTGATCTGACGGTCATGGAAGATCGCAGAATGAAGCTTGTCAACATTATAGTAGATCGTCTCATTCTCCGTCTTGAGCCGGTTGTAGACAACGACCTGCCCCTCCAGCTGTCTTGCCTCTTCCCGGCTGCACAGCGTCTCCAGTTTTCTGATCAGCTCCTCGGATTTCTTCTTGGTGATGAATCTGGAGGACTGGACCGCGTCCACCAGCAGCTTCAGCTCCGGAAGTTCAAACCGCCGGGATGCCACATAATACCCGTTCGTCTTCCCTTCCAGTTTGATGATATCCAGCCCGACATCCGTCAGCTTCTCGATCTCCGCATAGAGGGTATGCCTTTCCACGGTGATGCCGTATTCACTTTTCAGGAT
>JAGCAV010000484.1 GCA_017652545.1 Lachnospiraceae bacterium | reverse complement strand
TAGATGCCAAGTACTTCCTTTTCGAACCCCAGCTTCGTCTCCTTGGGGAATTCCGGGATATCCGGGACATGGACGGACCACGCCTTTTTGTCCTCCTCCCCCATAAAGTCAAACAGCGACATCTGGCCGGTCATGGAGGTCTTTTTCTCCCTGGCGCACTCGTCCATCAGCCTCTGGTAGACCAACATCTTCTGGCGTCTGTTGCCCGGCATGCAGTCCAGCGCACCGTCTTTGATAAAGCTTTCGATCGTGCGCTTGTTGACATCCCGGCTCAGTGTCCTTGTGATGAAGTCCTTCAGGTCCAGGAACTTTCCGCCCTGTTCACGTTCCTGGATGATCTGTCCGATCACCGGCCGTCCGACGCTCTTGAGCGCTGTCAGCGCGTAGACGATCGCGCCGTCCCTGACCGAAAACCCGGCCTCCCCCTCGTTGATGTCCGGCGGATTGATGGCGATATGCATCTGCCGGCAGGCTACGATGTACTCGGAGACCTTGGAGGAATTGTCTATGACGGACGTCATCAGCGCCGCCATGAACTCCACCGGGTAATAATGCTTCAGCCAGGCTGTCTGGTAGGCCACCACAGCGTAGGCGGCGGCGTGGGATTTGTTGAATGCATATCTGGCAAAATCCGTCATCTCATCGAAGATCCGGTTTGCCACCTCTTTGCTGATTCCGTTCGCGATGCACCCCGGGACGCCCTCAGCCTCGTTTCCGTTGACGAAATTCTCCCGCTCCTTCGCCATGACCGAAGCCTTCTTCTTGGACATGGCGCGGCGTACCAGATCGGAACGGCCAAGGGAATATCCGCCCAGATCCCTCACGATCTGCATGACCTGCTCCTGGTACACGATACAGCCGTAGGTCGGCTCCAGGATCGGCTCCAGCTGCGGGCATTCGTAGCGGATCTCCTCCGGGTTATTCTTGCCCCTGATATACTGGGGGATAAAGTCCATGGGACCCGGCCGGTACAGGGAGATGCCTGCGATCACATCCTCCATGCTCGCGGGTTTCAGCTCCTTCATGAAGCTCTTCATGCCCGCGCTTTCAAGCTGAAAAAAGCCGTCCGTTTTTCCGGTTCCGATGTATTCATAGACGGCCGGGTCGTCATAATCGATCCGGTCCATGTCAATCGATTTCCCGCTGGAGGCGGAAGCCATCTCAGCAGCGCTTCGGATCACCGTCAGGGTCCTGAGCCCCAGGAAGTCCATCTTCAGAAGCCCCAGCTCCTCAAGCGTCGTCATCGTGAACTGGGTGGTGACCGATCCGTCGGATCCCCTGGATAACGGCACGTACTCGTCAACCGGCCTGTCACAGATGACCACCCCCGCCGCGTGCATGGACGTGTGCCGCGGAAGGCCTTCCAGGCGCCTTGCCATGTCGATCAGGTCTTTGATCTTCTCGTCCTTTTCGTACATGGTCCTGAGCTCACCGCTCATCTCCAGGGCTTTGTCCAGGGTGATGTTCAGCTCGTTCGGAACCAGTTTGGCGATGGTGTCGCACAGGGCATAGGGCAGGTCCATGACTCTCCCCACATCCCTGATCACGCCCTTGGCCGCCAGCGTACCGAACGTGACGATCTGAGCCACCTGATCCTTGCCGTACTTGCGCACGACATAATCGATGACCTCCTGTCTTCTTTCATATTCAAAGTCCACGTCAATATCCGGCATGGACACACGCTCCGGATTCAGGAAGCGCTCAAACAGAAGCTGATACCGGATCGGGTCCAGCCGTGTGATCCCGAGCGTATAGGATACCAGGCTTCCGGCTGCGGATCCCCTGCCGGGGCCCACCGAAATGCCGTTCTCCCCGGCATAGTGGATGAAATCCCAGACGATCAGGAAATAATCCACGTATCCCATCTGGCGGATCACACCCAGCTCATAATCCAGGCGCTCCTCCAGCTCCTTTGTGACCGGGTCATAGCGCTCCTTCAGGCCTGAGCGGCAAAGCTCGTTTAAGTATTCCCAGGAAGTCTTCCCGTCCGGAACGTCAAACCGGGGCAGCTTGGTCTCCCCAAACGTGATCTCCACATTGCACCGCTGCGCGATCTTCCAGGTGTTCTCCAGGGCTTCAGGGGCGTAGGGAAACAGCTTTGCCATCTCCTGCGGGCTCTTGACATAGAACTGCCCGCCGGGATAACGCATGCGGTCCTCATCGGCAAGCTTTTTGCCGGTCTGGATGCAGAGCAGGATATCGTGCGCCGCCGCATCCTCCGCGAGAGTATAGTGGCAGTCGTTGGTGCATACCAGACCGATCCCCGTCTCCTTTGAGAGTTTCACAAGCAGCGGGTTGATCCGCTGCTGATCCGGATAGCCGTGATCCTGCAGTTCAAGGAAATAGTTGTCCTTTCCGAAGATCTTTCTGTAACGCTCCGCCGCCTCTCTTGCCTCGGCATAAAAACCCCTCGTCAGAAGTTTCTGGACCTCTCCGGCCAGGCAGGCACTGGTGCAGATGATGCCTTCATGATAACGTGTCAGCGTTTCCAGATCCACCCGCGGCCTGTAGTAGTAGCCATCGACAAAGCCGATGGACACGATCTTCATCAGGTTTTCATACCCTTTGTTATTTTCCGCCAGCAGGATCAGGTGATAATATCTGTCATCGCTGCCCGCCGGGCCGCTCTCCCGGTCAAATCTGGAGCCGGGCGCCACATATACCTCGCACCCGAGAATCGGCCTGATCCCGGCGTCCTTTGCGGCACGGTAAAAATCGATCACGCCGAACATGACCCCGTGATCGGTGATCGCCGCGGCCTCCATGCCCAGTTCCTTTACC
>JAGCAV010000483.1 GCA_017652545.1 Lachnospiraceae bacterium | reverse complement strand
GCCGGAGGGCTTAAGGCCCACGGCCATTTTTCCTAACGGGTCTCTCACGTCATCGGCATCCTTTCATCTTTTCTCTTTTCGTGAAGAATGGTTCCATAGTCCTTATATTTCTTCAGGATAAAATGTGTGGCTGTGCTGATCACGGTATCAAGCGTAGACAGCTTGCTGTGTACAAAAGAGGAAACCTCCCGGAGCGTCTTTCCTTCCAGGATCACCATCAGGTCATATCCGCCCGAGATCAGGTATACCGACTGCACTTCGGGGTAGTTGTAGATCCGCTCGGCAATGCTGTCAAATCCCATGCCGCGCTGCGGGGTCACCCGCACTTCAATGAGCGCGGTCACCTTATCCACATTGGTCTTATCCCAGTCGATCAGCGTGTGATAGCCGCAGATGATCCCCTCCTCCTGCATCTTTGCCACCTCGTTCGCGATGACGGCTTCGCTGCTGCCAAGCATGACAGCCAGTTCCCCAAGGTCGATCCTGCTGTTTTTTTCCAGAAATGTCAGTATCTGTTCTCTCATGTACTCACTCCTCAAAAAAGTATCTTTTTATCCGTAAAGCGTGAGAGCATGCCGCTCCACTCTTCACTCTTCAAATTCCAAATCTGCTTCAGCTCTCCGGCATCAGGGCGGCCAGTGCCTGCCTGGTTCCTTCCCGCATCCGGTCAATATGTCTGGGGACATTCAGGTATCCCTCCGTCCCGTCATTCCATATCCTGCGCACATACCCGTAAAATGCACAGCCGATCCGTTCTGCCGCGATCCCTTTTCCGGCCAGTTCATCGATCAGCATGCCGGGCCGGTCCGTTCTGATCAGCGCAGCCCCTTTTCCATACAGCTGATAGGGATTCACATCCAGTATTTCGCTGATCTCAACCGTCTCCTGCCTGACAGGGATCCTGCGCAGCGTCACATCCATTCCAAGTCCGAACCGTTCCGCGAAAAACCATAGGGCGCCAAGCACGCCGCCGTCCCCGACATACAGGACCTGCGGGACATCGCTGTCAGGTTCATCCGGTTTCTTGTCACAACAGGCAAACATTTCCGCCGCCTGCGCGATCGCTTCCTCCACACGGTCCGCTTCGGCATCAAATTCGGCTGCCTGCCGGATCAGCCATCCGGGAAGACGCTCCGCGAGTGTACACGCATATCTGCGCGCAAGGATTCCGGTTCCGGCATATCCGGCACAGCCGGCCATCACCAGATCCATGCACCTCTCTTTACGGGGAGAGAGACTCATCCACGTCACCCCCCTCGCCGATGACCAGCATGCCTGACGGATCCTGCTCATATGCCATCTGCTGGGCTGCCTGCTCTGCAGCGGCCTGCGCCGCCGCTTCCGATTCTGCCTGCTGCTGGATCGCAACGGCATTTGCGATGACCTCCTGGACAGCGCTCAGGCTCCCCGATGAGATCGCTCCATACATGGCCTGCGTGACCGCCGGGACCTGTGAGGCAACACCGATGTCATAGATCGTGCCGACAGCGGTATACTCGCTCCGGTTGACCTGTACCGAGTCCACAAGCTGGCCGTCCACATACACATTTTTCCACAGTTCTGCGACGTATCCGGTATGAGGCGACTGGGTCTGGTTGATATATCCGACGCTCTGCCCTGCATTGGCAAACAGTTTCGCCTGCGTCGGCTCGATCGTCTGAATGGTCCGGCTTTCAAATTCCAGCGTCCTGTTCGCGGGCCGTGTCTCGTGTCCGAAGATCGTGAAGGTGATGGTGCCGCCATAGGTGTAGCCTATGATATAGATCGGATCATCCTTCGTATTGATGAATGCCATATCCATCACACCCTCGGCGATGGCGGCGTCCTTTGACAGCGGCACATATGCGACCACCATGGTATGGTTCGATCTGGCAGTTACCTGCAGCTCAGACTTGAGCACGGCATTATACAGCGTTGTGGATACCTGGCAGATGCCGCCGCCATAAGAATCGACCACCCGGTTCTCTTCATAGGAAGGGGCCTGCTCGTAGCCGTTCTCAGCCGTAAAAGGCGTGACCGCGGCTGTCACGGAGAACTCCTCTCCCGGGTACAGAAGCGTGCCGCTGATCTTGCGGCAGCCGTTCTCCACATTGATCGCTCTGCCCCAGCTGGAAGCTGAATAGTCGGTCGTGGCAGTTCCCAGCACATCGCTGATGATGGCCAGCTCTTCATATGGCACATCCGGCTTGATCCTCTCCGCCGATGCCTCGATGCTGATCGGGCTGCTGCCGTCCCAGGCAGTCACGGCGTTCTTCAGGGCCGCCGCGGTCTCCGCTACATTCACCGAGATTCCTTCGGTACCGCCCTCCACGCCCGGCGTCAGGTCATCACGCGTAAAGATCCTGGCATTGACCGGCTCTGTATTATAGGCTGTCAGCGTCTGCGCCACTGCCGTTGCTGCCGCCTCGTCCGCGGTAAAAGTAAGACTGAACTGTCTGGTTGTATGCTCCAGATCCTTCCGGTCCTTATACCGCTGGACAATATTCCCGCTGCTGCCCAGCTCCAGCATATCATTCAGTACGTCCCTGTTGGTCCAGGTCAGTCCGAGCTGTGCCAGCGTGCAGGAAGTCGACTGATCCCCAACCGTGATGGTGACCTGCTGTGCCCCCAGCTCCGCGACTTTCTGGTCAATGGCTGCCGCAGCCTGGTCCTTATTCATTCCGGCGCAGTCTACGCCCTGAATGAAAATGCCCTTGCTGATCACCTGTTCCTGCGCAGAAACAGACATTGCAAATATGTACAAAAATACGACCGGCAGCCACAGTGCTGCCAGCCTTTTTTTCAGGATCTTCCTGTTCATGGCTTTATACTCCTCATCAGTGTTATTCTGCGCAGACAGGCAAAGATTTATGTCAGTGTCTGACTTTTAACTCCACTCTTCACTCTCCACACACCACACTTCAGGATTGCCGGGGTCAGAAGCAGTTTTTATCGGATCACCGACCCGAGGATCGTCCCAAGCAGCATTGCCAGAATGATCAGGATCACGATGACAGCTGCTATGATCTGTGTCTTTTTACTTCTCTTCGGATTCAACATTCTCATACCTCTTTCCGGCCGGTTCTGCACCGGTCTGTTTGTTATAATACAAGTCGTGCCGCCCCGTAAATGCCTGCGTCATTTCCCAGTGTCGCCAGCACAAAGTCGGCTTCCTTGCAGGAAGTAAATGCATATTTCCGGTAGTATTTCCTGACGTACTCCAACAGGATCCCGCCTGCCCTGGAAACACCTCCGCCAATCACGAACGCCTCCGGATCACTGACACAGGCATAGACAGAGAGTGCCTTGCCCAGATATTTTCCGAAACGTTCCGCGACCTGTTTTGCCAGTTCGTCGTCTTTCTTGACAGCATCGAATACAGCTTTAGCCGAAAGCGGGTTCTCCCGGAGTATGGAGGGCCTGTCGCTGACCGCCAGCTGCTCCTTCGCAAGCCTTACAATACCGGTCGCCGAAGCCACCTGCTCCAGGCAGCCGCAGTTGCCGCAGTTGCACGGGTCTGTAATGTGATCGTCCACATGGGCATGCCCGATCTCTCCGCCGGCCCCATGCGCTCCGGCGACGATCTTCTGATTGATGATGACCCCGCCGCCGACGCCCGTGCCGAGCGTCACCATGATCAGGTTGCTGTAGCCGGCGCCGCCGCCCTTCCACATTTCACCCAGGGCAGCTACATTGGCATCATTTCCGGCCTTTACGCGGATACCGGTCATCGCCTTCATTTCCTTCACGATATGGACCCTGCCCCAGTGAAGGTTGACGGCCACAGATACCTTTCCTTCTTCATCCACAGGTCCGGGGACGCCGATTCCGATTCCCTCCACCTGGTCCCTGCTGATCTTTTTCTTCTCCAGCATGGCAAGAATGCTCTGTGCCACGTCAGGCAGGATGTACTTTCCGTTATCTTCCGTCCGTGTCCTGATCTCCCACTTTTCGAGGAGTTCACCTTTTGTGGTAAACAGCCCGCACTTGACTGTTGTTCCGCCCACATCTATTCCAAAACAATAGTCCTTCATGATTCCTTATCCTTATTCATATTCTTCATCAGGCTGTTCTGCACACGGTTGTACAGTTCCCTGGCAGCGTTGTATCCCATTCTCTTCTGCCTGTGGTTGACCGCAGCCGATTCAACAATGATCGCCAGGTTCCGGCCCGGACGGATCGGAAGCGAGTGACAGACGACCTTGTTGCCCAGGAACTCGATGTACTCTTCTTCCAGGCCCATACGGTCATACTCTTTATCCCGGTCCCACTCCTCCAGCTTGATCACCAGGTCGATCGTACCGGTATTCTTCACGCTTTCAACACCGACCAGGGTCTTCACATCGATGATCCCGATTCCGCGCAGTTCAATAAAATGCCTTGTGATATCAGGTGCCGTTCCAACCAGCGTCTCATCACTGACTTTTCTGATCTCGACCACATCGTCCGTGATCAGGCGGTGACCCCTCTTGATCAGTTCCAAAGCGGTCTCGCTCTTACCTATGCCGCTTTCGCCCATGATCAGGATGCCTTCACCATACACATCCACAAGCACGCCGTGGATGGAGATACAGGGCGCCAGTTCCACGTTCAGCCAGCGGATGATCTCCGCCATACAGGGGCTTGTTTCCGTCTTTGTGGCAAAAACCGGCACCTCATGTTCTATGGCCAGTCTGAGCATATCCTCATCCGGCACGGTCTGGCTGGTATAGATCAGGCACGGAACCGGGTAGGACAGCAGTTTGTCATACACAGGGACTTTCAGTTCCCTGGGCAGGTTCTCAAGATAGGTATACTCCACATATCCGATGATCTGGACACGTTCAGCGAAAAAATGATCAAAATACCCGGTCAGCTGCAGGGCGGGCCGGTTGATCTCAGCTGTCGTGATCTTCTTGCGGGAAATATCGATCTCCGGCGTCAGACATTCCAGCCTCATCTTTTCAACAAGCTTGGACAGTGCCACTGTTTTTGTTGTCATGTGACGGCTCCTCTCCTCCGATGATAGATCCAGGTGTGCCTGAACACATACCATGAATCTTCAAAAGGGTATCATGTTTCCCGGCATTTGTCCACACCGTGTTGCTCTTCACGGCCTGTCTCATGATGAAAGAATTCATAGACCGCCCTGGCACTTGAGGCATTCATGGACGGCGCCTGTGCCAGCTCCTCCACGGAAGCTGCCCGGATGTCCTCGATGGTCGTGAAAGCGCGCATCAGTGCCTTCCTTCTTGCCGGGCCGATCCCGGGAATATCATCCAGGACAGAATGGACCTGCTCCTTTGTCCGCAGGCTTCTGTGATATTCGATCGCGAATCTGTGCGCTTCGTCCTGGATCCTTGTGATCAGTTTAAACCCTTCGCTCCGCTGGTCAATCGGTATCTCCCGGTCATGATAGTAAAGGCCCCGGGTCCGATGACGGTCATCCTTGACCATACCGCAGACCGGGATATCCAGGCCGAGTCTGTCGATCACCTCTTCCGCCACATGCACCTGCCCTTTTCCGCCATCCATCATGATCAGATCCGGAAAAGCCGTAAATCTGCCAAGCGCCTCATCCAGGTTCTTTTCCCTGAGCTTTTCCACCTCTTCCAGGCCGTGGGTGAAACGCCTGGTCAGCACTTCATCCATGCTGGCATAGTCGTTCGGTCCCGTGACGCTTCTGATCCTGAACTTCCTGTAATCGCTGTTCTTTGGCTTCCCGTGCTCAAAGACCACCATGGATCCGACAGACTCAAAGCCGCTGATATTTGAAATATCATAGGCTTCCACCCGGTCCGGCTGATCAAGTCCCAGAAGGGACGCGATCTCCTTCATGGCACCGATCGTCCGTCCTTCCTCCCGCTTGATCCTCTCCCTGTCCTGCCTGAGAACGATCGCGGCGTTCTCCTTCGCCATCTCCACCAGTTTCCGCTGCTGTCCTCTCTGGGGGGTCTTAAGATATACCCTGCTCTCCCTCCGGTTTGAGAGGTAGGCTTCAAGCAGCTCATGATCCTCCACATCCGTTTCGAGGAGCAGTTCCTTCGGAACATAGGGTGTTCCTGCGTAATACTGCTTGATGAAAGTTGAAAGGATATCGGACACACGTTCATTGAGTCCGATCCTGACCCAGTAATGGTCTCTTCCGATCAGTTTCCCGTCACGGATGTAGAACACCTGGACGATCGCATCGCCCCCGTCCGTCGAGACAGCCAGCACATCCCGGTCCTGGCCGTCTTCACTGGTGATCTTCTGACGCTGCG
>JAGCAV010000482.1 GCA_017652545.1 Lachnospiraceae bacterium | reverse complement strand
GCTTCTGGATGAACGTGAAATGGAAGCTGTCTACTATATGCGCAGGGCTCTGAACGGCATGAGGGCTGATGAAGCAGTCGAAAACATTCTGAATCTGTTTGTTCATACAGGCAGCAATGAAGAACTGGTCAGCCGGATCCGCATGCTGCGTAAAGTATAAAACAGCAAAAAAGAAGGCAGAGGGCAGCCTCTGTCTTCTTTCTGTCTTCTTTCTGTCATCTTTCATTCGTCAGTCCAGAAGGTCCAGTGCCCGTTCGAGCACCGGATCTTTTTTATTCTGATCATCCGTTCCGGCTTTCATATCCTCCGCCTGATCCTGATCCGATACCACTTCATCCGGAATGATCCCGGTCCCGTCGATCTCATTTTCACCGGCGATCGCATATTTTTCCGATGTCAGCTTAAACGCAGAACCATCAAACAGGGTATAGGTATGCTGGACCGTTCCTTTTCCGTATGTCGCCTGGCCGACAACGCTGGCGGCGTCATAGTATTGAAGGACACCGGCAAACACTTCCGCCGCGCTGGCACTCTCCCCGTCTGTCAGGACGACCAGTCTGCCGTCAAAGATCCTGCCGTCTTCTGACTCAAACCGTTCCTTTTCTCCAAGCGCATTGGAAGATGTCAGGGTCACGCATTCGTCCAGAAGGTCGTCCAGCATTTCCGTCACGCTTTCCAGAATGCCTCCCGGATTGTCTCTTACATCCAGAATAAGGGCCAGGAGCCCGACCCCGTCTTCTTTTTCGGATTCCTCTTTGAGTCCCTCCACAGCTTCCCTGAACTGTCCGGGTGTCACGGCATCGAATTCAGGGATCCTGACATACCCGATGCCTTTCTCTGCAAGACTCCCTGTCACCTTCGCAAGCGGTACCTCGTCCTCCCGGATCTGTACTTTCACGGTCTGTGTTTCCCTGGTAAAGGCGAAGAGTACTTCCTCATGGGCGTCAAAAGCCTCGTTGATCTTTTCCATCACACGGTTAAGCGACCATCCGGAAACATCCGTCTCTTCAACCGCCGACAGGCAGTCTCCGGGTCTCAGCCCGGCTTTTTCTGCAGGAGAACCGTCGTAGACATGTGTGATGACCACACGAAAGAATTCCTCCCCTGCTTCCGTTCCTTCTTCTGCAGCTGTCCCGGCAGAGTCCTGAAGATATTCCGTATCCGATGATGAATACTGGGTGAAAACGACACCGATCCCTCTGTATGATCCCTGGTTTTCCTTCTCGATCTCAGCTCTCTCTTCCCTGGTATAATAAGCGGCATACGGGTCATCAAGTCCTGCGGCGATCCCCTTGAACATATATGCCTCAAGCAGGCCCGGATCTGTGTCCCCGAGGCAGTCTTCCTCGATGATCGCCTGAACGGAACGCAGCTTGCGCAGGGTCCGCGGCTGTGTGAGGATCTGGGCGCCATCGTCCCGGTATCCCCCTACAGTTCCGAAATAATAGAGCATGCCGGCAAGGACCAGGATACCGGACAGCAGGATCCCGATAAACATGCCCTTCCCGAACTCGCTTCTTCTGGGAAACTTCTGCATATCCAGGATCTCTTCCTCATCCATCCCGATCGGTTCTGTATCCGGGTTTTCCCTGTTTTTTCCAAATATCATCATTTCTTCCTGAAAAATGATCCCCACAGTGAGTTTCCTGTGGGGATAAAAGAGCGTTTCAGCTGTGTGTCATCGATTCACTGATCAGTATTCCTGCATTTCCATATAGCGCATATACTTGACGACCATCAGGGCAATCTTGAAAGTGATCGCGTCCTCAAATACCCGCAGGTCAAGGCCTGTCGATTTCTGCAGTTTATCCAGCCTGTAAACAAGCGTGTTTCTGTGGATATACAGCTGCCTGGATGTTTCTGATACATTCAGGTTGTTATCAAAGAACTTGTTGATCGTCACGAGCGTCTCATCATCGAAGTCATCCGGAGACTTGTTCTCAAAGATCTCCTTGATGAACATCTTGCACAGAGGAATGGGAAGCTGATAGATCAGGCGGCCGATCCCCAGTGAACTGTAGGCGATGATCTTGCTCTCCTCGAAGAAGATCTTGCCCACATTGAGCGCCATCCTCGCTTCCTTGTAGGACCTTGAAACATCCTTGATCTCACCCACGATCGTACCGTAAGCGATAAGCGCTTCTTTCCTGCGGTCTTCCGGAAGCACATCAAGCATGGACTGCGCCAGCATGTCCATCTGCGCGTAATCTTCATGCTCACCGACTTCACGGACGACAATGATGCTCTTTTCATCCACTGCCGTGATGAAATCCGTCGTCCTGCCGGCAAACAGGCCGCGAATCAGTTCGATACAGCTGTTCTCACGCTCATTTGCAAGTTCCAGAATGAAAACCACTCTTCTGCAGTCTGTCTCGATGTGAAGCTTCTTGGCGCGGTTGAAGATATCCACCAGAAGCAGATTGTCAAGAAGCAGGTTCTTGATGAAGTTGTCCTTGTCAAAACGCTCCTTATAAGCCACCAGAAGGCTCTGCAGCTGGAAGGCTGCCATCTTGCCGACCATGTAGACATCATCGCTGCTGCCGCTCGCGATCAGTATATACTCCAGCTGGTTCTCGTCCAGAATCTTGAAGAACTGATACCCGGAGATCACCTGGCTGTCCGCGGGTGAATTCACAAAGCTCATCACGGAGTCTCGGAACTGATCGGCACCTTCAAAAGTGGATGCCAGAAGGATGCCTTCAATGTCCATCACGCACAGATCCACTCTGCTGATGTCCTTAAGCCCTTCAAGTGTCGACTGTAAAACCTGATTAGAGATCACCGGAACACCTCCCTGTCCAATCAAAAAGCATATAAATAGCCAGTCTGTAATCTCATATAAATCGCAAATGACTCATGCAGATCATAAACTGGCACTATTGTAATATATTCTTTTGTAAAAATCAATATCAGTTGTGAAAAATGCACTACACGGATGTCGCGATCAAAAAGTCATACCACCATCATGCATGATTCACGTTCCTCATTACACAGTAAAGAGAAGGTCCGCATAGGAAGGCATGGGCCAGTACCGGCGATCTACGATCATCTCAAGGGCATCGACAGTGCTTCTTAAGTCTCTCATGCAGGGGCAGACCCTGTCGTGGTAGAAACCGGCTTTTCCGCGGCCTTCTTCCATGGAAGCCGCTTCATTCTCCGCTTCTTTCAGTCTCTCGAGGGCCGCGCTTGTCTGTGTCAGCAGACTCTGACATTCAAACAGGATCTTTTCCTGTACCGAGGGTTCCATTCCGGCATCACGGACCGCGCAGACGGTCTGCGCAACTTCCTTTGTGTAGCGCATGGCCGCAGGGATAAACTGCTTGGTGGTCATATCGATCATGGTCCTGGCCTCGATGTTGATGGCCTTGGAGTAATTTTCATATTTGATCTCAACCCTGGATGCAAGTTCTGTCCTGGTAAAAACGTGGAATTTTCCGAATGTCTCGACCGACTTCTCCGTCAGGAGCATCGGAATCGCGTCGACCATGGACATGATGTTGGGAAGTCCCCTGCGTTTCGCCTCTTCCACCCACTCGCGGGAGTATCCGTTCCCGTTGAAGATGATCCGCTGATGATCCGTCAGGTTCCGCTTGATGATCTCCCTGACCCGTGTATCAATATCATCGCACGCTTCCAGTTCATCGCAGACATCGGAGAACGCCTCCGCGACAATGGTATTCAGGACAATGTTCGGAGATGCGATCGAATCCCTCGATCCCACCATTCTGAATTCGAACTTGTTTCCCGTGAACGCAAAGGGTGATGTCCTGTTCCGGTCAGTGGCGTCCTTAAAGATCTCAGGCAGTGTCGCCGCGCCGGTTGAAAGAATCCCTCCGTCCTTGCTGGCGGTCGCGTTACCCGTTGAGATCAGCTGATCCACCAGATCCTGCAGCTGTTCGCCAAGGAATACGGAGATGATGGCCGGCGGCGCTTCATCTGCTCCCAGTCTGTGGTCATTGCCCGGGTCCGCAGCGGATTCCCGCAGCAGACCGGCATGAACGTCAACTGCTTTCAGGATGCATGAGAGCACCAGCAGAAACTGGATGTTTTCATGCGGTGTCTTCCCCGGATCGAGCAGGTTGATCCCGTCGTCTGTTGAAAGAGACCAGTTATTGTGCTTGCCGGAACCGTTGACACCTGCGAAAGGCTTTTCATGCAGCAGGCATTTGAGCCCGTGCTCCCTTGCCACACGCTTCAGTGTCTGCATTACAATATGATTATGATCAACCGCAACATTCAGTTTCTCATAGATCGGCGCCAGTTCATGCTGTGACGGTGCCACCTCATTGTGCTGCGTCTTGGCTGTCACCCCCATCCGCCAGAGCTCCCGGTTCACACTGCGCATGAACGCCGCCACTCTCGGACGCAGCGTACCAAAATAGTGATCGTCCAGTTCCTGTCCCTTGGGCGGCATGGCGCCGAACAGCGTCCTTCCCGTGAACACCAGGTCTTTCCTCTGATTAAAGAGCTTTTCATCGATCAGGAAGTATTCCTGTTCAGGACCGACATAGGGAATCACGCGTTTTGAATGATTGTTTCCAAGAAGCCGCAGCAGCCGTATGGACTGATCATTGATGGCATCCATGGACCGGAGCAGCGGCGTCTTCTGATCGAGCGCTTCTCCGGTATAGGAGCAGAACGCTGTCGGAATACACAGGATCGCGCCGGCGGCATCCTCCCTGATAAATGCCGGGGAAGTGCAGTCCCACGCTGTATATCCGCGGGCTTCAAAAGTGGCGCGCAGACCGCCCGAGGGAAAGCTCGAGGCATCCGGTTCCCCCTTGATCAGCTCTTTCCCGGAAAATTCCATAATGATGGTCCCGTCCGGTTTGGGGGCCGTAATAAAAGAATCATGCTTTTCGGCGGTGAACCCGGTCATGGGCTGGAACCAGTGCGTATAGTGAGTCGCACCCTTTTCGATCGCCCACTGCTTCATCTCCTCCGCAACCACTTCCGCCACCATGGGGTCAAGTTCCTTGCCCTCGTCGATGGTTTTGTAAAGTTCCCTGTAGATCTTTTTCGGGAGACGTTCCTGCATCACCTTGTCACTGAAAACATTTTCACCGAAAATATCCGCTATGTTAAAATAGTCGTTCATGTCTTTCCTTTCGTCTGCACTATGATATCCCGCTATCGCAGCCGGTTTCCTTCCGAAGGCGTTCCTTTACTCACTGTCTTCGGCAACGTTCAGATACACATCCTCCCTGCGATGGAAGCCGTTTCCGATGATCACCTCTTCCAGGTTGTCCCTGGTTACCGCCACAGGCTCGATCATATAATAAGGCACATCGGAGATTCCGTCAAAAATTGTCTGGGTAACAGCCATGTCCCCGGCAGAATCCTGATCTGTGATCTGTTCTCCCCGCCCCAGCATGACAGCCAGTGTGGCGGCACATCTGGCCTCCTCATCGACTGACTTGAAAACGGTCATGGTCTGCGTGCCTTCCAGGATCCTCTGACAGGCGGCAAGTTCCGCGTCCTGGGCGGCAACGGGGATGGATCCGGCCATCCTGTGTTCCGACAGGGCCTTGATGGCCTGGCTGGCCAGATCATCATTTCCGCACATGATCCCGTCTATCTCCGGGTACATGGAAAGTCCTTCGTTGACCGCGTCAAAAGCCAGTTCCGCCAGCCAGTTATCGCAGTATGCCTCATAGACAATGGAAATATCCGTACCCTCGAGTGCCCTCTTCAGTCCGGCATTCACAAGGTCAACATTGTAGTCGCTTCTTGATCCGTAGATCGCAAAGATATTTCCTTTCCCGGAGAGTCTGTCGGCCAGATGCTCTCCCATCAGGTAACCGACCTGTTCATTGTCAAATGACACATACAGATCAGTCGATGCGTTCCGGATCAGTCTGTCATAACAGATCACCCTGATGCCTGCTGCCTTTGCCTCACGCACGACTTCACCAAGCGCATCTGAGTCGATCGCGATGATCGCGATTACATCCACGCCTTTTTTGATCAGGTAGCGGATCTGGTCGATCTGCTCATCCACATCTCCGTTGGCATTCTGCACATTAACGGACGCGCCCAGCTCTTCCGCTGTGGAAACAAACACATCGCGGTCGCGAAGCCAGCGCTCGATCACAAAACTGTCAAAGCTCAGGCCGATCTGCAGAGACGTATTTTCATCCACTTCACTGACCGCTTCCGGCACCCCGGATGAGGAGCAGGCAGTGAGCAGGAACAGGCATGCCAGCAGGACAAGCATTTTTATTCTTCTCATCATCTTTCTATTTCTCCGTAAAACCCGGTTTATGCCTCATCCCCGATCCCGGTATTCTCTCGGTGTCATTCCTGTCTGCTTCTTAAAGATACGGCTGAAGTAGTTCGGATCCGCATATCCGACCCGGACTCCCACCTCCCGGATACTCAGATCCCTGCCGTCCAGCAGCGATCTGGCTTCCTCGATTCTGAGGCGGGTCAGATACTCGATAAAGTTTTCCCCTGATTCCTCCTTGAACAGTTTGCTGAAGTAATACGGGCTGACATTGACCTCCCTGGACACATCATCCAGTGAGATATCCTGATGGAAATTCTCCTGAATATATGCGCGGGCTTTGGATACCACTGTCCCGGACTGTGTCTTTTTCCGGTTGTGAATGCTCAGACAGGCTGCATCCATCTTTGTGATGAACCATTCGCGGAGCTGATCGTAGTCCTCCAGGGACATCACCTCCGGCAGGTAGTTCTCACGGAATTCAAACCCGTAATTGACGGCTCCCTCCCGAAAGGCCTCTTTTTCCGCCTCCAGAACATACTCGAGCACCTTCAGCCGTATATTATCCCTGCTCCGTGGGAAATGCACGATCATCCAGTCAAAAAAGCTGTTGGCGCAGCGGTTCATCTGATCGGTATCTCCGCGTGAAAGCATCTGGAACAGCTTCTGTTCAAGTTCACCCGGAAAGCCGCCTTCGTATGATCCTCTTGACACCACGTCATTGGTGTGTACGACAGATCCGTTTGCTTCACGAAGCGCCTGCATGGCTTCCATGTAGGATGCCTTCAGTTCCTCAAGCTTTCTTACCCGCCCGATTCCGGCCCTGAATTTCAGGGAAAGCCGGTCGTCAAGCCTGGAGACGATCGCCCTGGCCTGCTCGATCACGCGCACACGCTCTTCATATCCGAGGGAAGAACTGCCGGTCGGGACGACCACAACGACCCTGTCCGTCATCATCTGTCCGATCACACAGCGGAGAAAAGATTTGACCACAGCCCGGAATTCGGGATAAATGCGCTGTGCCTCCACGCTCATCCCTACGGAACTGAGCAGGGCACCGTCATTTTCGACGCTCCCGATCTTGAACAGCAGAACATATCCATAATCCTCTTTCAGTTCCAGAAGCTGCTTGTAATAACCTGCCTGCTGCCAGTCATCCTGCAGAAGCATGCTCGAGACAAAGCCGTTTTCCACCACCGGGATGATCGTCTCCAGTTTTTCCTGGACCTTCAGCTGGTCGGACCTGACCTGACGCATCTCATCCACTTTTCTGCAGCCTTCGGTGATCACCTCGATCACAGTGGATTTTGTCACCGGTTTCATGATATACCGTTCCACGCCGAGTGAGATCGCGTCCTGGGCATAGTCAAATTTATCATACGCAGAGAGGATATACGACTTTGCCACCGAGTTGAATTTCCGGATCTCCCTGAGTGCTTCAATCCCGTTGATCCCAGGCATCTGAATATCCATCAGGATAATATCCGGATGAAATACTTCCGCCTGTTCGATCGCTGCCCTGCCGGACTTGGCTGTCTCCACGATACAGTCGTCAAAATGTTTGGATATGATATTTGTCAGGGATTCCAGCATGATCCCCTCGTCATCCGCGATCAGTATTCGATACATGACGATTTCCTTTCTCAGACAGGAAGCAGCAATGTGATCTCCGTTCCTCTCATATGTCCTTCACTTCTGATCGTCAGAAGCCCGTCCCGGTTATAGAAAAGCTGCAGACGCCGGATCACGTTCTCCAGTCCGATCCCGGTGGAATCAATTTCCTCCTGCCCGTTTTCATCCGGAAGCGCTTCATCCGGATCATTCCCGGGCGGCGTTTCGCTGCCGAAGCCCGCTTTTGCATAGATTTCTGTGATCTGGTCGGCACTCATATCGACACCGTTATCCTTCACGGTGACACGGATGAACGCTTCCTCCCGGGCGGCGCTCAGTGTAACGACGCCTCTGTCCATCATTTCCCTGATTCCGTGTGTGATGGCATTCTCCACCAGCGGCTGCAGGATCATGGCGGGAACCGGCTGCGAGCCGATATCCGG
>JAGCAV010000481.1 GCA_017652545.1 Lachnospiraceae bacterium | reverse complement strand
CGCTTTCCTCCTCCGTCAGGACCGTCTTGATCCCGTCTTCTCCGATCCGTACTTCGGTGACGGTCTCAAACTCGATCTCAGCGCCCTGTGCCAGAATCTGTTCCAGGGTCTGATCCGCAAACTCATTTCCGCTCATGGACAGAGTTCCCGGATAGTTTTCCACCTTGGGTGAATGCGTGATCTGGCCGCCGAATCCGAGCTTTTCAATGACCAGGGCGCTCTTGCCGTTGCGCCGCGCATACAGGGCCGCCGTCATGCCGGCGGGACCGCCGCCGACCACGATTACATCATATACCTTTGCCATACCTTTATTTTTCTCCTTATCGACATAATTCAGGAAAAAGCCTGAATCCCGCATGATCGTGAGATTCAGGCTCTGCCTGACGATACTGAAATGACTGTCATTTCCCCCGGCGGATCACTTCCGGGCTTTCAGCCAGCCTCTGATATCCGATACGCCGCGATATCTCTCTATATCCCCATGATTGTCTATGATCAGGGTCGGTGCCTGTTTGACACCGTATTTTGCAACGAGATCCTTCTCTTCATTCGCGTTGAGCGGATTGTAATGAACGCCTGCCTTGTCCAGGAGCGCGCCGGCTGCCTTGCAGTTCGGGCAGGTCGGTGTCTTGAACAGAAGCACTTTCATACCTGCGATCTCGGGCTTAGGCATCTGCTTTGCTTCCTGCTCCTGCGGAGCCGTGATCGTCATACTGGCCTGTGTCGTCTCTTCTGTCCGGAGCTCATCCATGATCTCGTCAAAGTCCACGGGGGCCGGATTGGGGCCGGTATGCGTCAGGGTGGAATGACCGATGTCATAGACCTTTCTGTCCCTGAACTCCTGCACCTTGCCGTCATTCCAGTTCTGGACAGGACGGTAATAGCCGGTGATGCGGCTGTACACCTCGGTCTTCTTGCCGCAGATCGGGCAGGTGTACTGTTCGCCGGTGATATAGCCGTGATCAGCACAGACCGAATATGTCGGAGACATGGTGTAATACGGCAGCTTGTAGTTTTCCGCGATCTTTCTGACCAGATTGGCCGCGGCCTTCCAGTCAGGCAGCTTCTCGCCCAGGAACGCGTGGAACACGGTGCCGGATGTATAGAGCGTCTGCAGATCATCCTGGATGTCCAGGGCCGAGAACACATCCTCGGTAAAGCCGACCGGCAGATGGGATGAGTTCGTGTAGTACGGCGTTCCGTTCATGTTTGCGGTGATGATCTCCGGGAACTCCTCCTTGTCATGCTTCGCGAAGCGATAGGTGGTGGACTCAGCCGGTGTCGCCTCCAGGTTGTACAGATCACCGTACAGCTCCTGGAAATCGGAAAGACGCTCACGCATATGGTTGAGGACCTCTCTGGCAAATCTCTGCACCTTCGCGCTCGTCAGGTCGGCACGCAGCCATTTCGCGTTCAGGCCCACCTCGTTCATGCCGATCAGACCGATGGTGGAGAAATGATTGTTGAAGGTTCCCAGATAACGCTTGGTGTAGGGATACAGACCCTGCTCCAGAAGTCTTGTGATAACGGTTCTCTTCACCTTCAGGCTTCTGGCGGAGATGTCCATCAGCTTGTCAAGCCTGTCATAGAAATCCTGCTCATCTTTTGCCAGGTACGCGATCCTGGGAAGGTTGATGGTCACAACACCGATGGAACCTGTCGATTCGCCGGAGCCGAAGAATCCGCCGGACTTCTTGCGCAGTTCACGCAGGTCAAGGCGCAGACGGCAGCACATGGACCGGACATCGGAGGGCTCCATATCGGAGTTGATATAGTTGGAGAAATACGGCGTACCGTATTTGGCTGTCATCTCGAAGAGCAGCTTGTTGTTCTCGGTCTCACTCCAGTCAAAATTCTTCGTGATGGAGTACGTCGGAATCGGATACTGGAAACCGCGGCCGTTGGCATCACCTTCGAT
>JAGCAV010000480.1 GCA_017652545.1 Lachnospiraceae bacterium | reverse complement strand
AGCTGTGTCAGCGCAGCCTGTTTCAGGGCGTTTCCGGGCACTGTCGTGATGACCATGCCGCCAGCCGGAAGCTCTCCCCCACGGATCTTCGGAATCGTCATATGGACTTCGGACAGGAGCGGGGTGCCCGTCTTCCATTTAAAGACGGCTTTCAGGTCCATGGACTGGTCCAGAATGACGATCGGGTTTTCCGTATCGTTCGGATAAAAGGAAAACGTTTTGTAGGTCGTCCCTGTCCATGCCGTTACTTCCCAGTGATCCAGTTCCCTGTCTGCCGGTATCTGTGCAGCCGGGATGACTGCCTGGCCCGGTGCTGTCATGGTGGTGCCCTTTGGCTGGTTGTTGACCTGTTTCCCGTTGACAACGCACAGTGCGTCTCCGGCATAAAAGCGGACCGGACTTGTCTGGCTCGTTGTTTCGATCACAGGAAACGTATACCCGATCACGATGGTCTTGGGTCCGGAAACATTCAGTTTGCCATTAAGTGTACCGTTGATCGTGATGTTTTCCGAAATGGCAGCCCCTTCGGTAAAGATATAGCCGGGCTCAGCCTTTATTGTCATTCGCGCCTCGTAGGTCTCCCCCTGAAGGAAGGGTTCATCCGGATCACTGAATGTCCATTCAACACTGCCGGTTTTCATATACCAGTCCACATCTCCGGATACTTTATACCGGTCACTCATCGACGATGCCGTCGTATCCTTGAACTTACCCGGGCCGGGCAGGTCCAGTTTGTTGACTGCGACACTTTCGATCGGAATGTTTGCGGTTTTCGGCTGCACGCTCATTTCCATGTAGGTACTTTGATGGCCTTCAGGATCCGGCAGATAGGTCCCAAAGACAGGTGTCGAAGTACAGATATCGTTGAATTCACTTTCCGTAAGAATATAGGAACCTCCGACATACAGATCGTGGCCGGATGGCGAAAAGCAGCTCAGGTATTTGCTGCTGACCTGGACACCGGACATAAAAACACCGCTCTCAGCCGTCAGCGTCCCGGTCCCTGTCACAAAGTAAAGCGCGCCTTGTCCGGACTGACTCGCAAGCATCCTGGCCTTACTCTTCAGGCTGTTGAAGAGCTTCAGCAGCGCATTATTCTTTATCGTCAGTTTCACCGCGGCTGACTGGACAAAGACTGCCCAGTGCTGCGCACCGATCACTGTCGCGCCGTCAATGACAACATTCGCGTTGTCCGTCGCCTCGATTCCTTTTCCGATATACGTATCTGCGCCGACTGTCGTATTCTGAACCGTCAGGGACGCACTGCCTTTCACCCGGATCGCGCTCGTCGCGTTCAGATGAGAACTGTCATCCGTACCGGAATAATGATTCCGTGCGTAGATTCCGCCGGATGATGCGGATCCTTTCACTGTCAGCGTTGCGCTTCCCCCGACCTCGATCCAGCTGCCTCCGGTAAAGTCCTGGTTGCCTCCTTTGGAAGCAGGCTGATTCAGGAAGACGATCCTGTACTCTCCAAGCTCGAGTGTCTTGGTGCCTGATGTCATGGAAATCCTGTAGGCAGACGATGGTTCTCCGCCCTTCATGGTCACAGAAATGTTATTTCCCAGGGATACCGTATCATTCGTCCCGTCCTCCAGACGGGCCTTAAGGTCTTCCCAGGTCGTCACAGCCGGGCCGGTACCCGGGTCCTGTGCCTCCTCATCCGCTGTTTCATCCCATTCCTCAAAAAGATCTTCCGGATCCTCTGAGACCATCTCCGTTTCTTCAGACAAAAGCGCATCCGCCGCTTCCTCAGAGATGAGTTCTTCCGTTTCTTCCTCAAAGAAGAAATCCTCTGCTCCCTCCTCAAAGATCACATCTTCATCCAGGACCAGACCGTCGAAGTCCTCCCGGATCTCATCCCCGTCGGTCACGATCTCTTCTTCAGCCGGGATGATCTCCTCCTCACCATCTGCCTGCGCATCTTCCGCCGGAATCATGTCCTTCGTTTCTGAGGCAGTCTCATCCTCAGCTGTCAGGTTCGTCCCGTCTGCCGCCGGTTCATCCAGGGCGAACTCCACTGCCGGATCAGGCGTCAGTTCCTCCTCTGCCATAACCGGCCCTCCCGCAGGCGCAAGCACCTGCATCAGAAGTGCGATCGAAAGCATCCAGCCAATCTGTTTTCCGGCTCTTCTTTTCATGGTCTTCCTCCTCGTAAGATGGCTTTTTCCCTGTTTATTTTCTGTACTTTTT
>JAGCAV010000479.1 GCA_017652545.1 Lachnospiraceae bacterium | reverse complement strand
TGTAATACTCGGTCAGGAACTTGCTGGCATCGTCACGGGAGAAGCCGGAGGTCATCTGCGTCAGGTCGTTGGTGCCGAAGCAGAAGAAGTCCGCGCTCTAGGCGATCTCGTCAGCGGTAAGGGCTGCACGCGGGATCTCGATCATGGTACCGACTTCGTAGTCCAGGGACCCGATGCCTGACTTTTGGATCTCTTCCTCAGCGGTCTCCACCACCGACTTCTTCACGTACTCGAGCTCCTTGTTGTCCACGACAAGCGGAATCATGATCTCAGGATTGACATGCCAGTCGGGATGTCTCTTCTGGACATTGATGGCTGCACGGATGACGGCTCTGGTCTGCATCTTGGCGATCTCCGGATAGGTGACAGCCAGACGGATGCCGCGGTGGCCCATCATCGGGTTGAACTCATGCAGGGAGTCCACGATGTTGCGGATGGACTGCATGGTCTTGTGCTGCGCGTTGGCCAGTTTGCGGATGTCCTCCTCCTCGGTGGGAACGAACTCATGAAGAGGCGGATCCAGGAAACGGATGGTGACCGGGTTGCCGTTCAGGGCCTCGAAGAGTTTCTCGAAGTCGGATTCCTGAACCGGAAGGATCTTGGCCAGTGCCTTTTCACGCTCTTCCTGGGTCTCGGAAACGATCATCTCACGGAATGCTTCAATACGGTCTGTCTCGAAGAACATGTGCTCCGTACGGCACAGGCCGATGCCTTCCGCGCCGAGCTTGACGGCCTTCTTCGCATCCGCCGGCGTATCGGCGTTGGTGCGGACCTTCATGGTACGATACTTGTCAGCCCAGGCCATGATGCGCTCGAACTCACCCACGATCTGCGCGTCAACGGTACGGATGGCACCGTCATAAACACAGCCGGTGGAACCGTCGATGGAAATGATGTCGCCTTCATGATAGTCCTTGCCGCCCATGGTGAAGACCTTGCGGGCTTCATCCATCTGGATCTCAGAGCAGCCGGATACGCAGCAGGTGCCCATGCCGCGGGCTACAACAGCCGCGTGGCTGGTCATGCCGCCGCGGACGGTCAGGATACCTTCAGCGTCCTTCATGCCCTCAATGTCTTCCGGAGAGGTCTCCAGGCGGACCAGAACGACCTTCTTGCCGGCATGTTTCCAGGCCTTGGCATCATCAGCGGTAAATACGACCTGACCGCAGGCAGCGCCGGGTGAAGCGGCAAGGCCGCGGGCCATCAGGCGGCCGACCTTCAGCGCATCAGCGTCGAACTGCGGATGCAGCAGTGTATCCAGGTTACGCGGATCGATCATCGCGACCGCTTCCTGCTCGGAGATCATGCCCTCATCCACCAGGTCGCAGGCGATCTTCAGGGCAGCCTTGGCTGTTCTCTTGCCGTTACGGGTCTGCAGCATGTACAGGTGCTTATCCTCAATGGTAAACTCCATGTCCTGCATATCGCGATAGTGGTTTTCCAGTTTCTGGCAGATACCGGTGAACTGCTCGAAAACCTCCGGCATAACATCCTTGAGCTGGTCGATCTTCTGCGGTGTGCGGATACCGGCCACAACGTCCTCGCCCTGGGCATTCAGCAGGAATTCGCCCATCAGTTTCTTTTCGCCGGTTGCCGGGTTACGCGTGAACGCAACACCCGTGCCGGAAGTCTCGCCCATGTTGCCGAATGCCATCATCTGCACGTTGACCGCAGTGCCCCAGGAATAGGGGATATCATTGTCACGGCGGTATACATTCGCTCTGGGATTGTCCCAGGAACGGAACACGGCCTTGATGGCCTCGATCAGCTGAACCTTCGGATCATCCGGGAAATCCTGTCCCAGCACCTGCTTGTACTCTGCCTTGAACTGGTTTGCCAGCTCCTGCAGATCCTCAGCAGTCAGCTCAACGTCCTGGGTAACACCCTTCCTGGACTTCATCTCATCGATCAGCTCTTCAAAATGCTTCTTGCCGACCTCCATGACAACATCGGAGAACATCTGGATGAAGCGGCGATAGCAGTCCCAGGCCCAGCGGGGATTGCCGGACTTCTTCGCAATGACATTGACCACTTCCTCATTCAGTCCGAGGTTCAGGATGGTATCCATCATACCGGGCATGGAAGCTCTGGCACCGGATCTGACAGAAACCAGAAGCGGGTTCTCCTTGTCACCGAACTTCTTGCCGGTGATCTCTTCCATCCTGTCAACGCCTTCCCACACCTGCGCCATGATCTCATCGTTGATGGTGCGGCCGTCCTCATAGTACTGCGTACAGGCTTCTGTCGTAATGGTGAAGCCCTGCGGGACCGGAAGCCCGAGGTTAGTCATCTCGGCAACGTTTGCACCTTTGCCGCCCAGCAGATTACGCATGCTGGCATTGCCTTCTGTAAACATGTACACCCATTTTTTTGCCATACATTCTACCTCCGTAAAATACTATAGGTTTATGTTCTCATATGACCCATTCATACATCACCCTGCAGTACTGGTCATGGCCTGACAGATGCTCCGCAGCTTCAAACCAACACAGTAAGCACAGGTTTGTATCCTGTGCTGAAATCAGTGAAAACAATTGATCATATTTCTATACATATTTTAATGTCCGCAGCAGAACCAGTCAAGGGAAAAATCGGTATCCGACATGACCTGTACACCTGTACATACAGGAACCCCCGGCATCATCTGCCGGGGGCCGTGTGTTATGCATAAATTCACTTTTCAGGTATCACCAAAGCCGGTCGGAATCAGGCTTTCCCTTTTTCAAGCGCCAGGGTCCTGGTGGTCAGATCGCAGACCTCAGTGGGTCCGTAATACTGAATGGCACCCGGATAGGTGTAGCAGGTTTCCTCGGCCCAGAGTGCTCTGTGCGCCTCGAAGTATTTGAACGGCGCGCCGTCCAGTTCAACAAGCGCTTTCTTGATAACGGGCTTGTCCTCGCCATGGCGTCTTTCCATGTTCATCATCTTGGTGATGGGCATGCCGCCTGCAGTCCACTCTTCCGCCGGTGCAGCCAGGTTGGCGACCTTGGACAGATAGCCGTTGAAGCCGTACTGAATCAGCATGAAAGCATTAAAGCCGAGGCTGTAGCAGTAGTCAGCGTCAAAATTTGACGGGAACGCGCATCTTCCTTCATAGCCGAAAAAGTGATGCTGCGCACTGAATTTGCCCTTGAAGGTACCGGCTGCTTTTCTCTGTTCCAGCTTTGCCTTGACCATGGCGGAGAAAAGTTTCTCGGATTCGATCAGGGAGACCTGAACGTTGCCATGGGGATCTCTTTCCAGGAACAGCTGCTGCTGGATCGCCTGCGGAAGAATCGCGAAGACGGCCATTGCTTCTTTGGAAAGACCTTTTTCAATAAAGGCATACTTCTCATCCCAGGTGCTCAGCGCGTTGAACTCGTCGGCTTTGCTGCCGGCCAGCAGTTCATTGATCTCTGCGATCAGGGCGGAGAACTCGGGAACGAATTCCACAACACCTTCCGGAATGATCGCCACACCGAAATTCATGCCCTTTGCAGCCCTCTTCTCGACCGCGTCGGCGATGTAGTCAGCGATCTGGGACAGGGACATCTTCTTCTCGGCAACCTCCTCGGAGATCAGGCAGATATTCGGCTGCGCCTCGAGTGCGCACTCCAGTGCCACGTGAGAAGCGCTGCGGCCCATTACCTTGATGAAATGCCAGTATTTCTTGGCGGAATTGCAGTCTCTCTCGATGTTGCCGACCAGTTCGCTGTAGGTCTTGGTCGCGGTATCAAAACCGAAGGAGCATTCGATATCTTCATTCTTCAGGTCGCCGTCGATGGTCTTCGGGCAGCCGATCACCTGGACGCCGGTATTGTGCGCGGCAAAGTACTCGGCCAGGACGGCGGCGTTGGTGTTGGAATCATCACCGCCGATGATCACGACAGCGGTAAGGCCATGCTTTTTCGCAACTTCCGAAACGATCGCGAACTGCTCTTCCGTCTCGAGTTTGGTCCTGCCGGATCCGATGATGTCAAAACCGCCTGTGTTGCGGAACTGGTTGATATACTCGTCATCGAAAATAATGTAATTGTCTTCGATCAGTCCGCTGGGGCCGCCCTTGAAGCCGTAGAGCTCATTCTCGCTGTTGGTGGCTTTCAGCGCGTCATACAGGCCGCACACGACATTGTGTCCGCCGGGTGCCTGGCCGCCGGAAAGGATCACGCCGACAACCTGTTTTTTGGCAGCGGAGGTGTTCTGTCCTTTCACAAAGGTGATCTCCTTCTTGCCGTAGGTATTGGGAAACAGGGCTGCGATCTTCTCCTGATCCGCCGCGCTCTGTGTCGGCTCACCTTCCTTTACGCTGATCTCGGAAATGCCGTTTCTGAGCATACCGGGCAGCTTCGGGACATACTGTAATCTTACTTTCTGCAGTGGGGAAATATTCATGATCGTTCTCCTTTTTTAATGAAATGTCATGTTCCTAATCTTTTCCTCTGAACTGGTTCTATCTGAATTACCACTCCATTTTCTTCCTGAAATAGTCTCGGAGGTCTTCGATCTTCACGCGCTCCTGTTCCATGGTATCACGGTCACGCACGGTAACGGCTCCGTCTGTCTCGGAATCGAAATCGTAGGTCACGCACCAGGGTGTTCCGATCTCGTCCTGCCTGCGGTAGCGCTTGCCGATGTTTCCGCGGTCGTCAAACTCGCAGTTGAACTCTTTGGAGAGTTCCTCAAAGATCTTCTCCGCGCCTTCATTCAGCTTCTTGGACAGCGGGAGCACACCAATCTTAACAGGCGCAAGTGCCGGATGGAAATGCAGCACGGTACGCATATCGCCGCCTTCCAGTTCCTCCTCGTCATATGCCGCACAGAGAAATGCCAGCACAACACGGTCAGCGCCGAGGGACGGCTCAATGACGTACGGGATGTAACGCTCGTTCTTCGTGTCGTCGAAATAGGACATATCCTGTCCGGAGGTCTCCTGATGACGCCCCAGGTCATAGTCTGTCCTGTCGGCAATGCCCCACAGCTCGCCCCATCCGAACGGGAAGAGGAATTCGATGTCCGTCGTTCCCTTGCTGTAGAAGGCCAGTTCCGCCGGATCATGATCGCGCAGGCGCATCTCTTCTTCCTTCATGCCCAGGCTGATCAGCCAGTCACGGCAGAAGCCTCTCCAGTACTGGAACCAGTCAAGGTCAGTCCCCGGCTCGCAGAAGAACTCCAGCTCCATCTGTTCAAATTCACGGGTACGGAAGGTAAAGTTGCCCGGTGTGATCTCGTTGCGGAAGGACTTTCCGATCTGGCCGATTCCGAACGGGATCTTCTTTCTGGAAGTGCGCTGCACATTCTTGAAGTTGACAAAGATGCCCTGCGCTGTTTCCGGCCGGAGATATACCGTATTCTTGGCATCCTCCGTGACGCCCTGGAAGGTTTTGAACATCAGGTTGAACTGACGGATATCCGTAAAGTTATGCTTGCCGCAGGAGGGGCAGGGAACCTGATTATCCTCGATGAAATCCTTCATTTCCTGCTGGGACAGCGCATCCACCGGCTTGCCCAGTTCTTTTCCGGTCTCCGCACAGAAATCTTCAATAAGCTTGTCAGCACGGAATCTTTCATGGCACTCTCTGCAGTCCATCAGCGGATCAGAGAAACCTCCGAGATGACCGGAAGCAACCCATGTCTGGGGATTCA
>JAGCAV010000478.1 GCA_017652545.1 Lachnospiraceae bacterium | reverse complement strand
TATACCGCCATTGTCTGTTTCCGTGACGAGGTCGCCTATCCTGTCATGAACGCGCTGCGCGATAACGGCGTCTCGATCCCGGAGGAAGTATCGGTCATCAGCTTCGACAACCTGTATGCGGAGAATTCATCCCGTCCTGCCGTGACCAGCATCTATTCTTCGGATCAGAACATCGCGGCTCTCGGCATTGAGATGCTGCTTGAACGGATCGAGGATCCTTCGATCCCTCCCCGAAATGTGGTCCTGCCGGTCAGGATCTTTGATCACGGGACGACCGGCCCGGCAGGGGGCCGTCAGCAGCCGTAACATATTCATCCGTTCAGGAATCCGAGATATTCATCAAACAGGTTGAACAGCATATCTCCCGAGCAGACGGGAAGCTCCGCCGTGCTGCCCGGCAGCTGCTGCCAGGTATACAGATCCGTTGCCCGGGTCAGGACCAGCGCCGGGATCACTTCATATGCCGGCCCGAAGATCACATCAAGGTACTTTGCGTACTTAACAGCCTGCAGCTCTTCATCCGGATCGATCACATCCTTCATCTTGAACTCCAGGGAGAAGACGCGGGTTTTTGTGATCACCAGGACATCCGCATAGATCCGGACATGGCGGGCTCTTTTGATCCGCAGCTCAAAACAGATCTCCCAGGAAGAGATATCCGCCTCTTCCATATCCGTCAGATCATGAAACAGCCCGATCATCACTTCCCTGCTATCCAGGAAGGAATGGATCAGACCCCGGGTATCATTCAGGCTGCGGCCGATGGCGCTGCAGCCTTTCTTCAGCTCATCAAGCCACTCGTCTTCCGGCTGCGTCAGGAAACGGCCGACCGTCGCGTAGTATCCGCAGAAATCCCCCAGACCGATGTGCGGCCGGGACTGCCGGATCATGCCGTGCCAGCAGAAATCCGCGTCCACATAACACAGTTCCCGGATGAAAGGCGCGCTGTACAAAAGCCGGTTGATCTCATGTTTATCCGTGCCGGTCTCCTTTGCGATCTCCCGGGCTTTGATCCCGTCATGACTGCAGATGGCGGAATACATTCTGATTTCCGTTTCGTTCATGTTCATCATATCATTATACAGGGGTTCCGCCCCTTCTCATCCATGAAAAGATTCGCTATAATCATACATGGAAGAATCATGACCGGCAATATGAAAAGGAAAGGAGTCCGCATGATTAAGAGAGAAAAGGTTGACATAACCGAATACGCAAACCTGATCACTAAGGCGCTGCCGAAGGGTATCCTGCTCAACACCAATGGAGACAAGTTCAATGCCATGGTGATCGGCTGGGGCCATATCGGAACACTCTGGAGCCGTCCGACTTTTCATGTCTATGTCAGGAAGGGAAGATACACTAGAAGCCAGCTGGACAAAACCGGCGAGTTTACCGTCAGCATCCCGCTGGAAGGACCGGATCCTTCGATCTCAAAGATCTGCGGCAGCATGAGCGGCAGTCAGATCGACAAGGCAAAGGAAGCAGGCCTGACGCTGGCGGAGCCGCAGAGCAACCATACGCCCGGGATCGTCGAATATCCCCTGACAGTGGAGTGCAGGATCCTGTACGCGCAGGAGCAGGATCTGGAGAAGATCCCGGAGGACATCCGGGAAAGAATGTATCCGCAGGATGTTCCCGGTACTTACCCCATGGCAAACCGGGATGCGCATATCATGTATGTGGGTCAGATCCTGGACGCGTATATCTTAAAGAATGAGTAACACAGGGGACTGAAGACGGCTGAAATTAAGAAGGAGGACAAAAATGGTTACGATCAAATATCTGGGACACGCCTGTTTTCTGCTGGATGATGGTACCTATAAAGTGCTTGTGGATCCGTTTCTGACAGGCAATCCGCTTGCCGCATGCAGCGCCGATGACGTGCAGGCAGATTTCATTT
>JAGCAV010000477.1 GCA_017652545.1 Lachnospiraceae bacterium | reverse complement strand
CCCATGATGGCGACATACTCCCCCTCCTCCACGTGAAGGGAGACATCCTTCAGTGCCGGAACAACCAGCTTGCCGGTCACATAATCCTTATTAATATGATCAAGACGTAATAGCATAGTTATTCATCATACTCTCCGGCATACGTCACATCCAGGCTGCCTTCATCATAATCATACCAGGAGCCCTCGTCATACCAGATTTCCTCGTCATCTTCTTCATACCAGGAACCATCGTCATACCAGATGTCTTCAAGTTCCTCGTCATACCATGAGCCGTCATCAAATTCATCCCAGTCATACGAGCCGGAATCCATGTACAGATTCTCTTCCCCTTCGCCGTACTGGACATAGATGACGGGAAGACCCTCTTTCAGCGTTTCATCGGGAACAGATATATAATCATCTGCATCAAGCCCGGACAGAAGTTCGTAGGAGGCAAGGTTTACATCGTATTCCCCGAGGGTTACCCTGCGTCTTTCGAGCCTGTTGGTTTCCGAAGCGACCCAGATCCATGCATTGTTCGATTCATCAAATTCGAAGTAATAGTCCGGAATCCAGATTCCGTCCCGCCTGTCGCTCTGCCCCCTGTCAGGTTCCAGATAGACATGCTGTCCGAGAAGCAGACCGTCTGAATTGTCCAGTTTCACAAAGAACGGATAATTGGTCGAACCGGAACTGCTGTCCGAATCCCCGTATCCGTAAAAACTGTTCTCATTCTGGTTCGACTCGCCGGTATCGGTTTTGATCTCCGTGATGATACCGTGCCAGACCTGGTTGTCTACGCGTGAATAGGCAAGTACTTCGTCGCCGACGTTCAGTTCATTGACATGCTGTTCATTGACGGTTCCCTTGACCCGGAAATCACCGACTGCCATGACGGTGATATATGCGTCGGATCCGTCAGACATATAATAGTTGTTGCTGTTGCTGTTCTTTGAAATTTTTTTGATGACGCCTTCCAGTTCGCTCAGGACATCGGCTTTCTGCAGCGTGGCTTCGAGGTTCTTGATCTCTTCCCTGCCCTGCCGGATATCATATTCGGTGCTCTTGACATCCGTCTGGTACTGCAGGAGCGTAGCTGTGTATTCAAGCTTTACTTCATCGGTAGCGTCATCTTTGGGCTTCTGTTTCTCCCAGGATTCAAGCTGGAATTTTTTGTTTTCCAGATCGGATTCGTTTCGCTCCAGGTCGATCTGAGCCTGCGCGAGTTTCTCCTCATCCTCAGCCGTGTCGTAGGTGAACAGCTTGTCGCCCACCTTGACAGAATCCCCTTCCTTGACATACGTCTGCTTGACGTTCTTATCACCCTCCAGCTTTGCTTCCCAGGTCTCCTGAGGCTCCACGACGCCTGCGTATCTCGGGATCAGGCCTGTCACGCTCTCAAGTCCGGCAATGATCTTGACCGAGTCAACATAGACTGCGTCATCACTGTTGGAGGATGTCCGTCCGCCCTGAACGGTCTGGTTGTTTCTGTATATGATAAAATAATAGACTCCGCCGCCTGCGCCAAGCGCCAGGAGTGCGGATACTATGATGGCAATAATTCTTTTCATGTATACTCCTTCAGGATCAAGTCATCAACATCATATCATCTGCATCCGTGAAAGTATACGATAATTTTGTGAAGACTTCGTGAAAAAGCCCGGGACAATTCGCCCGGGACATAAGTGTGGAGACAGAAAACCATCTGCTAAGCGGCCTCTGTCTCCGTTTTCAAAGGATCAGTCTTTATCAGCTGCCGGTACCGTCAGTCCCAGTTCCCGAAGCTGTTTTTCATCAACCGGGGCCGGTGCCTGCGTCATCAGGCAGGAGGAATCCTTGACCTTCGGGAACGCGATCACGTCGCGGATGCTGTCCAGACCAAGCATCAGCATGACCAGACGGTCAAGGCCGTAGGCCAGTCCTGCGTGAGGCGGAACGCCGTATTTGAAGGCATCCAGCAGGAATGAGAACTGTTCCTGCGCCTGTTCCTTTGTAAAGCCGAGGCACTCGAACATCTTTTCCTGAATGTCATCCTGATGGATACGAACCGAGCCGCCGCCGACCTCGCATCCGTTCAGGACGATGTCGTAGGCCTTTGCACGGACTTTTCCGAGATCCGTATCCAGATAGGGAAGGTCCTCTTCCATCGGCATCGTAAACGGATGATGCATGGCTGTATACCGCTGTTCCTCTTCGCTCCATTCGAACTGCGGGAACTCAACGACCCAGAGGAATTCGAATCTGGATGGATCGATCAGACCGAGCTTTCTTGCAAGATCACAGCGAAGAGCGCCGAGCGTTTCCACAGCAAGCTTGTATTTGTCGGCCGCAAACAGAAGCAGGTCACCCGGCTGCGCTTCCATCGCCTGTGCCAGGGCTGTCAGTTCGTCCTGCGACATGAATTTCGCGAAGGAGGATTTGAAGCTTCCGTCTTCCAGAACAGCCAGGTATGCCAGACCCTTCAGCCCGTATCCCTTTACAAAGTCGGTGAGGGCATCGATCTTTTTCCTCGGCATGCCGGCCTGTCCCTTCACATTGATCCCGCGTACGGTACCGCCGTTTGCCACAGCGCCGGAGAACACGCCAAATCCGCAGTCTTTAACAAGTTCTGAAACATCTTTCAGTTCCATTCCGAAACGAAGGTCGGGCTTGTCCGAACCGAACCTGTCCATGGCCTCCTGCCAGGTCATCCGGCGGAAAGGCGTCTCGATATCGATGCCCAGGATCTCCTTCCAGAGATGCTTCAGCAGCGCTTCGTTGACCTCAAGGACATCATCGATATCGACAAAGGAGAGCTCCATATCCATCTGGGTGAATTCGGGCTGTCTGTCGGCGCGAAGATCCTCATCGCGGAAGCAGCGCGCGATCTGGAAATAACGGTCATAGCCGGAGACCATCAGAAGCTGCTTGAAAAGCTGGGGCGACTGGGGAAGGGCGAAGAAGCTGCCCGGATAGATCCGGCTGGGGACAAGATAATCCCTGGCTCCCTCAGGTGTGCTCTTTCCAAGCATGGGCGTTTCGATCTCCAGGAATCCCTGCTCAGCCATGAAATTGCGTGACAGTGTCGCAACGCGGCTCTTTACCATGAGATTGCGCTGGATGTCCGGCCTGCGCAGGTCAAGATAACGGTATTTGAGACGAAGTTCTTCCTTTGTCTGGGAATTCTCCTCAATGGGGAACGGCGGTGTGGCCGCTTCGGAGAGGACGCGCAAAGAGAAAGCCCTAACTTCCATCGTACCGGTCTTCAGCTTTTCATTGACGGCACCGGAACGCTTCTCCACACGGCCGGTGACCGCGATCACAAATTCACTGCGCAGGGTCCCCGCCTTTTCAAAACCTTCGGTACCGATATCATTTTCATCAAAGATGATCTGCATCAGACCGCTCCGGTCACGCAGATCCACAAAGATCAGGCTTCCGAGGTTGCGGCGCTTCTGCACCCAGCCCATCAGGGTCACTTCACTTCCGATCTCATTTGATGTTACTTCAGCGCATCTGTGGGTTCTTTTGAGACCCTGCATGCTTTCCGCCATGTTCAGTTTCCTCCTTTATCTTCCCGGGAAAAATGATATTTGACCGTGCCGTTTCTTTTGCGGGCAATCATTTCATCCGTACGTTCAATATAGTTTTTGATATCTTTTACATTTTCAATGCGCTCGATCAGACCATCGTCATAGACCAGCTTGGTCGATCCGCCGGCGCCGAGAGCGAGAATGCTCTGGACTTCTTCCATGATCAGGATGTTATAAAGACATTCCTTCCCAGGAACGGCATAGCCCACGTTTTCAAAGTTTCCGGCCATGTTCTTCTGCCTGTAAAGATAGTATGGATACAGGCCACGCTCTTCATTCCGGCGCATTGTCAGATCCATGATCTCATCACTGGCCTGAAACGAGATCGCCTCATAATCGGCAAGCTTTTCATTCAGCCTTGAGGAACGCTTGAGCGCCAGCGCGTGTACAGTCACGCTGTCGGGTCCCAGGGTACCGATCTTTTCCATGGTATATGCCACTTCTTCCGGCCCTTCCCCCGGAAGGCCCACGATCAGATCCATATTGATGTTCTCAAACCCGAGCGCTCTCGCCAGATGAAAGGTATCCTCAATCTGTCCGACCGTATGCCTTCTCCCGATCAGGTCGAGCGTTTTCTGGTTCATTGTCTGCGGATTGATGGAGATCCTGCCGATCCCATGCGCAGCCAGGACCTTCAGCTTATCCTCTGTTACACTGTCCGGCCGGCCGGCTTCCACTGTAAATTCTTTTACCTGTGACAGATCAAAATTCTCTTCCACCATGCAAAGAAGCCGGTCCAGCTGGCTGCTGCTTAACGTGGTCGGCGTACCGCCGCCGATGTATACCGTCTGCAGGAGTTTCGGACTGAACAGGTCCCTTGTACCGCGCATCTCCTTTTCGAGCGCGTCCAGATAGTCATCTGTTTTCGATTTCCACAGGCTGATCGGACTGGAGGAAAAGGAACAGTAAAGACAGATGGAAGGACAGAACGGAATGCCGATGTACAGACTGTAGCCGTTCCGGTAATCCATACCGTCCAGCAGGAACTTTTCTTTATTGGCGATCATGACCGCCAGTGCGCTTTTCTGCGGGCTGACATGATAGACATCCCGGAGGAACCGGGCGGTCTGGGCATTTGTATCGCCTGCAAGGATCCGGCTCATGGCCAGTTTGACGGGCCGTATCCCTGTCAGGTCTCCCCACGGAAGCGTACGTCCCGTCATATCGCACAGTGCACGGTAAAGGAGCGTCTTGACGGCGGATTTGATCCGGATCCGCGTCATGTCCTCACTGATCATGACGCTGTCTGTTATGAACGGCTGCTCTTTTTCAGCCTGTCTGAATATTCTCAGTGAGACGGAACGGAGCGCTTCCTCTGATTCGAAAAAGACATCAAAAAGCAGCTCCCATCCGGAGCCGGTATCAGGATCGGATTCCTGCAGGGATGTCTCCGCTTCCTGACTTTCAATATTCTCCCATGCATCGAAGACCCTGATCTCGCTTCCGGAATAGAAAGCTTTGATCAGGGAGTAGATGTCGTATTCAAAATCTCTTCGGTTCAGAACCAGGTATATCATTTGGTTTTCAGTCACAAAGTCTTTATCAGTTATCTGCAATCTGCCCATCCCCTTTGCGGGAGGTTCACAGAAAATAGTTGTTTTCTCTCTCAAACCCGATCGTGGTGGCGTCTCCGTGGCCGGGATATACCACTGTATCGTCGGGAAGGGTCATAAGCTTTGTCATGACGGAGTCGATCAGCGTTTTCATATTGCCGGTGGGAAAATCCGTCCTGCCGACAGACATCTGAAACAGGGTGTCGCCTGAAAAGAGGATCCCGTCGTCTTCCAGATAATAGCAGGCGCCGCCTTCGGTATGACCGGGCGTATGAAGGACCTTCACGGTGCGGCCGATCAGATCGAGATCGTCACCATCGTGAAGATAACGGTCAGCCTTCAGGGAAACGCCTCTGTAGAACATGTCCCCCGAAAGATTCCAGGAAGGTTCGCTCAGCAGTCTCTCCTCGGCATCCAGTGCCATGATCGGAATGCTGTAATGGTCTCTTACCTCTTCAGCCGCCAGGATATGGTCATAGTGCCCGTGCGTGAGAAGGATCCCGACAGGCTGCGCCTGCAGCTGCGTGATCTTACGGATGATCACATCAGCCCGGTCGGCCGGATCGATGATCAGACATTCTTCAGTCTCTTCATTGACGACAATGTAAACATTTGTCTGGACCATACCCAGGACCAGCGTCTCAATGCGCAGCATGGCAAACTTCGCTCCCCACCCGTATCTCTTAACTCTTCACTCTCAACTCTTAACTCTCAACTCTTAACTCTCAACTCATCCTGTGGTTCGTTCCACATCGATCACGCTCTCCACCTGCCGGATCTTATCTACGAGTGTACGGAGTTCTTCTGTACCCCTTGTTTCAAATTCGATCTCGATGGTGGCCATACCGTGCTTGCTCGTCCGGCTGTTGACCATGGCCACATCGATCTTTCTTTCCGTAAAGATCCTGGTGATGTCGATCAGAAGGCCTGTCCGGTTGGTGGCATAGATCTTGATGTTTGTCATATACAGACCGCCGGATCCGTCAGAACCGACCTGCCACTGCGCTTCGATCAGGCGGTCCCGGTCCTCTTCGGAGATGTTGATCACATTGACGCAGTCGGTCCTGTGCACCGTGACGCCTCTTCCCCTCGTCACGAATCCCACAATTTCGTCACCCGGGACAGGGCTGCAGCACTTGGCAAAGCGGACAGCCACGTCATCAAGCCCCTTGACAATGATACCGCTGTGGGACTTGACGTGCCTGGGCTTTTCACGCTCCCCGAAACCTTCAGACAGAATGTCTTCATCCGTAAGCATGCGGGCGTGATCCTTTTCATAGCGTTCAGCCAGCTTGTTTGCGATCTGCCCTTCCTTCAGGCCCCCATGCCCGATGGCGGCCATCACCGAATCCCAGTCCTTCATACCGTATTTGATCAATACGGCCTGCTGATACTCCGGTTTTAACAGTTCTGTCTGGTTAAGGCCTTTTGAACGGCAGTAAGCCGCGAACAGCTCACGGCCCCTGACAATATTCTCTTCCTTCAGTTCCTGCTTGAACCACTGGTTGATCTTATTCTTGGCCTGTGTGCTCTTGACGATCTTCAGCCAGTCACGGCTCGGTCCACGGGAATTGGCCGACGTGATGACCTCGATCCTGTCTCCGTTCTGTATCTCATAGTCGATGGGGACGAGCCGGCCGTTGACTCTCGCGCCGACCATCCGGTTGCCGACGGCGCTGTGGATGCTGTATGCGAAATCCACGGGCGTAGAACCGGCCGGAAGTGTCTTGACGTCACCGGCAGGGGTAAAGCAGTATACGCTGTCATTGAAGAGATCAAGATCGCTCTTGAGCAGGCTCATAAACTCACGGTTGTCCGACATGTCCTGCTGCCATTCGAGGATCTGCCGCAGCCAGATCAGTTTTTCTTCCTGCTTTTTATCTTCGCTGACTTTCTTCCCGCTCGATGCTTCCTTATATTTCCAGTGCGCGGCAATACCGTATTCAGCCACCCGGTGCATCTGTGCCGTACGGATCTGGATCTCGAACGGAACACCGGCCGGTCCGATCAGCGTCGTATGTAGCGACTGGTACATGTTTTCCTTGGGCATCGCGATGTAGTCCTTAAACCGTCCGGGGACGGGTTTGTACATCTCATGGATAATACCCAGCGCGGCGTAGCAGTCCCGTACGCTGTCAACGATGATGCGCACTGCGAAAAGGTCATAGATCTGGTCAATGCTCTTCTGCTGGTTGACCATTTTTTTATAGATGCTGAAGAAATGCTTTGCCCTGCCGTAGATCTCCGCGTGAATACCGGCTCCCTCGATGTGTCTGCGCACATCCTCGACAATGGAGTTGACCATTGCCTGCCGCTCTTCCTTTTTCAGCGCGACACGCTCCACCAGATCATAGTAGATCTCCGGTTCAAGATACTTCAAAGACAGGTCATCCAGCTCGACCTTGATCTTTGAAATACCGAGACGCTGCGCGATCGGCGCGTAGATATCCATGGTCTCCCTGGCCTTCTCGATCTTCTTGCGGTCAGGCATGTACTGCAGCGTCCGCATGTTGTGAAGACGGTCCGCAAGCTTGATGATGATGACCCGGATATCCCTGGCCATGGCCAGGAACATCTTGCGCAGGTTCTCCGCCTGCACCTCGACCTTGTCCGCGTCGTAGGACAGCTGACCGAGTTTGGTCACACCGTCGACCAGGAGTTCGACCTCGGTGCCGAATTCTTCCCTGAGCTGCTCCCTGGTCATGACCGTATCCTCCACCACATCGTGGAGGATTCCGGCAACAAGCGTTTCCTTATCCATCTCCAGATCGGCAAGAATGATGGCAACACAAAGAGGGTGAATGATATAGGGTTCACCCGATTTGCGTTTCTGATCTTTATGTGCCTCACTTGCGACCCGGTAGGCTTTCTCGATCATGGAGATATCATCAGAAGGATGATACCGGTTTACAGCTTCGATCAGTTCATGATAGAGGGCCTCCGGACTGGTGAAGTCCTGCGTGTTGATGACCGCTTCTTCTTCCCGGATATCGGCACTCGTGCCGATTTCAGAAAGCGTTGCAGCAGGATTCAGGTCCGTCATATGCACTCCTCTTATTTGCCGTCGTAGCAGATCACAGATTCAACATTGTAATCCGCCAGTTTCTCTCTGCCCTTAAGGCCGGCCAGTTCCATCAGGAACACGACCTTGATCACTTTGCCGCCAAGCTCTTCGATCATCTTGATGGCGGCTTCGATCGTTCCGCCGGTAGCGATCAGGTCGTCTACAACGACAACGCGCTGACCGGGCTTGATGGAATCCTTATGCATTTCAATCGTTGCCGTGCCATATTCAAGGTCATAGGTCCTGGAGATGGTCTCACAGGGCAGCTTTCCCTTTTTGCGGACAAGCACAAACGGTTTGTGAAGGTTATAGGCGATGGGCATGCCGAAAATGAAGCCCCTGGACTCGGTACCGACGATCACATCCACGTCATCCGGATCACCGATCTTTTTCATCATCTCATCAATAGCCAGATGAAGACCGTCCGCATCGCCGAGGATGCTGGTCACATCGCGGAACATAATACCCGGTTCCGGATAATCCGGTATGGTTCTGACATATTCTTTCAGGTCTTTCATGGTGCTCCCCTTTCCTTTGTGTATGACACTGGACTCTTTTTCAGAGAATCAAAATGAAGTCCCGCATAAACGGAACTGTATCAGTATATCACTCATGATATGGTTTCGCAAGTGCGGGAGGGACGCAAAAAGGAGACAGAGAACGGATCTCTGTCTCCTGTCCCGTGCGGTTATTCCGCTAGGCTTTCTTTTTGTCCGTGTAGCTGACGACTGCTTTCTGAATAACGATGAACAGCAGGAGGAGCGCGCCTGTCGCGATCTTGCCCCACCAGGAATTCAGGTGGCCGTTAAATGTGATCAGAGCCGGAATAACCGATTTCAGAAGAACACCGAACATGGTTCCGATCATGTAGCCGACACCGCCGGTCAGCAGTGTGCCGCCGATAACGGCACAGGAGATGACTTCCAGTTCGCCGCCCTGCAGTGCCATATTCCATCCGGATTTGACAACAAGGAGATATGCAATGCCGGCGATCGCGGAACAGAAGCCGTTGATCGCATATACAGCGACCTTTGTCCTGGCTACAGGAAGACCCATCAGCTTTGCGCTCTGCTCATTACCGCCGACCGCATATACATTCCGCCCGAAGCGGGTATGCTGCAGCAGGATCGTCCCGAGGATGATCATGACAATAAAGATCAGCACCGGCAAGCTGATGGAGGTGATGGGCTTGATCTTGACCCACTCCCCATCCACATAATGATAGAGCGTGATCTTGAAGCCGGCCAGCTTGTTGATCAGCGGATGATCAATGCTGATAGACTCCCGTGAGATCAGTGAACAGACACCTCTTGCCAGGAAGTTACCGGTCAGGGTGGTGATAAAGGGAGGCACATTCAGGTAATGAATGGCAGATCCCATCAGGGTACCGAGACCGACGCCGATCAGGATGGAAAGAAGCATCGTATAGACCGGTGAGATCCCGAGTTTGGTGTAGCCATAGGCAATCAGCATACCGGTCAGGGACTGTACGGAAGCTACGGACAGATCTATGCCGCCTGTGATCAGGACCATGGTCATACCGACAGCCGAGATGCCGTAGTAGGCGTTGTCTGTAAAGAAGTTGACGAATGTACGCAGTGTCGTAAAGCCGATGGAACTGTACCTGATGGCGCCGTAGGTATAGATGATCAGGAAAATGATCACCGTTGCATAGACCATGACATACTTCGGGTTCATCAGACGACTGAACAGCGACTGCCTGGAAACAGCTTTCTTTTCACTCATTATGCCGCACCTCCTTTCGCCGCTTCTCTTCTCTTCGTTCTCTTGGCCATCCAGTTGCGGACCGGTTCGGACTGAAGCACGATGACAACGGCGATGATCATTGCCTTGAAGGCCATGGTCGCTTCAGCGGAGATACCGAAGTAGTAGACGAAGGTAACAATGGTTCTGATAATGATCGAACCGATAATGGTGCCGGCCAGGGAGAACTTGCCGCCGGCCATATTGGTCCCGCCGATAACGGCAGCCAGAATGGCGTCGGTCTCATAGTTCAGGCCTGCGTTGTTCGAGTCACAGGACATGATCCGGCTTGAATAGATCAGCCCGGCAATTCCGGACAGGAAACCGGTCAGCGCAAAGACGATCATGATGACCTTCTTGGCATTGATGCCGGAGAGCCTGGAGGCGCTTCGGTTGATGCCGACCGATTCAACAAAGGTTCCGAAAGCGGTTTTCCTGACAAAGATCATGACAAGTGTCACCACGATCACCGTGATGACGATCGGTGTCGGCAGGAACAGGGCGCTTCCCTGTCCGATCCATCTGAAGGGTGAATACAGGGTCGTAAACTGTTTGCCGTTGGTCAGGATCTGCGCCACACCTCTTCCGCTGACCATCAGGATCAGTGTCGCTATGATGGGCTGAAGCTGAAGCTGCCCGACAAGGAAGCCGTTGAAGCATCCCATCAGTGTGCAGGTAAGCAGCGGGGCAAAGATCACGAGCCAGAAAGGATATATCGTATAATCACCCGGCGTATTGTAGATCAGAACATCCCAGCGCAGAAGCTTGAGCGCGAAGGCGCCGGACACAGCCACAAGGGCACCTACAGACAGATCCGTGCCACCCAGGGCCAGAACAAGCGTCATACCCATGGCGATGATCGTGATCTCCGAAGAACGGTTGACGATGTCGATCAGGCTGCCGTAGAGCATTCCGGTGGATGGCTGATAACTGATGTTGAAGAAATCGGGTCTGGTGATCAGACACACAATAAGGATCAGGATCTCGGCGATCGCCGCCCAGGTGATCTTGGACCTCATGATGGAGGAGAAATCAAGATTCTTTGCGCGGATGACCATCAGAACAGCGATGAGGCACAGAACCGCACCGATACCAAGGAAAACAGGAACCATCCTGACAGCATTTCTGAGGGATTTTACCTGTGAAAATCCTTTCGTGAAGACGGTGTCATAGGCATCCTTCCCGTCATCAGGCTGCTGTTCTTCGCCGAGGGCGGTTTCGGAGCTGACCTCTTCTGCTGCTGTCTCAGAAAGAGCTTCCGGAGCCGTTTCCGGGGCGGCATCCGCGTCTTCTGCTTCTGAAACCGGCTCAGCATCTGCCGGCATCAGGTCATTTACCTGTGCGGCAGCGCTTCCGGTGTTCTTCTCCGTTTTGGCAACCGCTTTATTGAAGCTTTCCCGGACCGCGGCCTCATCGTTGTCATTCATGAAAACTTCACTGATCGTGTCGTCGGACAAGGACACTTTATAATTTTTATATACTGTGTCCTTGGTCCTGCAGATCCTGCCAAAGAAGAAGAGTCCGATCACAAGCGAAACAAGCCCGAGGAGAAGGGGAATCAGGAAAAGTCTTTCTTTTTTCATGCCTCATCACCTCCTGTGCCTGAACCCTCCGCAATGATCTGCAGGATACGGCTCTGTGTATGCTCGTCAAAGGGACCTTTAAGCTCTCCTGCCTTGGCGCCGTCGCGCATTATGATGATCCTGTTGGAGCATCGGATGACCTCTTCAAGCTCGGAAGAGATAAAGAAGACCGAAACACCGTCTGTGCACATCTGGATCATCAGTCTCTGGATCTCAGCCTTCGCGCCGACGTCAATGCCCCTGGTCGGCTCATCAAGGATCAGCAGATCAGGCTGGGTCGCCATCCACCTGGCCAGGATCACTTTCTGCTGATTTCCGCCTGAGAGTTCTCCGACTTTCTTCTCGGCATCCGGTGTGGCGATGGACAATGCTTCTATATATTTGTCGGCAAGTTCGTTCTGCTCCTGCCTGCTCAGAGGACGCATAAAGCCTCTCTTGGCCTGGACGGCAAGCATGATATTCTCACGGACCGTCAGGTCTCTGATAATTCCGTCCCGTTTTCTGTCCTCCGGACAGAAAGCAACGCCGTTCATGATCGCGTCGAACGGCTTTTTGACTTCTACCGTCTTTCCCTTTATGGTGATGGTTCCCTGGGTCGGACGGTTCGCACCGAAGATCATCTCGGCTGTCTCTGTCCGGCCGGATCCGAGCAGGCCGGCAAATCCGACAAGCTCACCCTGCTTGATGTCAACGGATATCTCCCTGACCGCGCCGGGTGCGCCGATCCTGTCTGCGTTCATCATCACCGGCGCGTTTTCTTTGAGCTCTGCCGGATGCAGATTGAAGATGACATCCATATCCTTACCGATCATCTTGGTGACCAGTTCCAGTTTGCCGATTTCATTGACGTCATAGGTACCGACGAGACGTCCGTTTCGCAAAATGGTCATGCGATCAGAGATCGCGTAGATCTGATCAAGGAAATGCGTGATGAAGATGATGCCGATCCCGTCCGCTTTCAGTTCTCTCATAACGGAAAACAGCAGCTGAACTTCATTCTCGTCCAGAGAGGATGTCGGCTCGTCAAGGATCAGGATCTTTGATTTGATGTCCACGGCCCTGGCGATCGAGACCATCTGCTGCACGGCAGTTGAATAATAGGAAAGAGGTCTGGTTACATCGATGTCGAGATGGAAACGCTCCATCAGTTCTTTGGCCCTGCGGTTGATGATCTTATGTTTAAATTCCCTTCGGCCGACAAAGATGTTTTCGGCCACTGTCAGGTTCGGGCAGAGATTGATCTCCTGGAACACGGTGGATATGCCCATATCGATGGCATGCAGCGGGCTGATCGGCGTGATCTCTTTTCCATCAAGGATGATCGTCCCTGCGTCCTTATGGTTGACGCCTGTGAGGCATTTGATCAGCGTGGATTTGCCGGCTCCGTTTTCTCCCAGCAGCGCATGCACCTCACCTGCGCGAAGGGAAAAATCAACACCGTCCAGCGCCTTAACGCCGGGAAATGTGATCTCGATCCCCTTCATTTCGAGAATGCATTTTTCTGACACTGTATTTTCCTCCTGCGGATGTAAAAGGGACGGAAGTATAATCTCCCGCCCCATGCAAAATCAATAACGGTTCAGTCTGGCTGAACTATTCCTAATCGGCAGGTCTGACTTTGCGTAATCTGATCCGTTTCAGATGCAGATGTTAATTAGTACAGACGCTCGTCGATGACGTCAGCAGCAAGGACAGAGGTGGTTCCCTCAACCTCGATGCCGCCTACGCAGTCATATACGCCCTCATCCGGATGGATGATCTCTTTATCAAAGGTCTCGCCGCCTTCAAGAGCTTCGATTGCATTCACAACGAAATCACCATACAGCGGTGTGCACTCGATGGTAGCGTTCATCTCGCCTGCTACGATGGACTCGAAAGCAGCCTTAACAGAGTCGCAGCCTACGATGATGATATCTTCGCCGGGAACAAGGCCTGCAGCCTTGATGGCATCGATTGCGCCAAGAGCCATATCATCGTTCTGAGCAATCAGGACATCGATCTTGTCAACGGATTTCAGCCATGTCTCCATAAGGGCCTGGCCTTCAGCACGGGTGAAGTTACCGGTCTGCTGAGCAACAACCTCAAGGAACGGATAGTCTTCCAGAGCAGCCAGGTTACCTTCTGTACGGCCAACCTGAGCATCGGAACCGGTGGTGCCTTCCATGATCGCAACATTGACGGTCTCGCCATCGCGGCCAAGGCTCTTCAGATATTCGCCTGCCCACTGGATCTGGCGGCGGCCTTCAAGCGGGAAGTCTCCGCCGAAAGCAGCGACGTAGTCGATCTTGTCAGCGCAGTCCGGAATACGGTCGATCAGGATCAGGGGGATTTCATTCTCATTGACTTCTGCAAGGATCTCATCCCAGCCGGAGGTAACAACGCCGGTGAAGAGGATGTAGTCAACGCCCTGAGTGATGAAGTTGTTCAGTGCCTGAATCTGATTCTCCTGTTTCTGCTGGCCATCTGAGTAAACCAGTTCCCAGCCTTCATGATCTTCGATCGCGCCGCAGACAGAGTCTGTGTTCGCGGTACGCCAGTCTGACTCCTGGCCGATCTGTGAGAAGCCGATCGTAATAGCGCTTGCGTTGCAGGCCATTACAACTGTCAGTCCGATCACGGGAGCAATCAGTTTCTTAAACATTTTGTTCATAAGGTACCTCCTTATAGAATAATGATATGGGAATAAAGTTTGCTCTGCAAAGGCCCAGTTTCGCTCAACCTTTGCACTTTACGTATACATTCTACAATTGAACCTTATGATTTTCAAATTCTGTTTTGCAATAATCACATGATTTTATGTTTTGAACAATACAAATAACCCGAAATATGATATAGTAAAAATACAAATCAGGATCATGTACGTAATTTTTCATGATTATTTTCATGCTGTTCTGGGGGGATCGAAAAAAAACAAAGATTTTGAACGATGAGCACGCCGGGATATGGCCAAAGACGTTCGGCAACTTGTCTATTTCCGGACATTTGAGCAGATCAGATGGCTCAGGTTTTGCCGTTTTGGAGAGCTGATATGAAAAAATATGAAATTGTTTATGAAGATTTATGTAAAGAAATTTCTGCCAGGTTACAGAAAAATGTCAATGCCCT